>JACSSB010000077.1 GCA_014879435.1 Phycisphaerales bacterium | reverse complement strand
TGGAATATTCGACATGTTTGTAGGAGAAAAAACCCAGCCATATCGAGCAGAGCACCACCACGACGATGGCGACGAGCCAACCTAGGGTGAATCGTTCACCAAACAGAGAGGCCCGACGATAGAACTGGTGTCGGCACGGCAGCAACCCCGCCAGCAACACCGTTAAGATGATCGCCTCCTCGTAATCGGCACCTTTCAACAAGGAGGCTGCGATTCCGGCAGTTAAAAATATCACTGCCAGCAGCCAAGCCGCATCCAATCGACGCTGTAGACCGCGTGCCAGCAGCAATAAACCCATACCGATCAAGCTACTGAGGAAATGGGATATTTCTAGAACCGTCAGCGGAATCCGATGATGGAGCCACTCCAAGCGCGTCTCCACCGCCGGAGTCGCGGCCGAAAACAGCAAGACTGCACCGCTGACCAGTGCCAACAAAGCAAACACATGTGGGAGCAATATTGGCGCCCATGGCCCCATCATTTGTGGTAATCGCAGTACTTTTTCCCGATAGTGCCGTAGCTCATACAAACCCAGCACGATGGCAGCGAGCGCTAAGGGCAACAGGTAATAAATCAATCGATAGGCGAGCAATGCCCCCAAGATGTCCGAAGCGGGTAAAGCGCGCTGAAGCATCAGCAGTACCAGCGATTCGAATATACCCAAGCCACCAGGAATATGGCTTAACAGGCCACCGATCTGCGCCAATAGGAACACACCGAGGAAATAGCCAAATCCCAGAGTCTTGGTGACCGGTAGCAGGACAAACAACACCGCGCTGGCCATGATCCAATCCAAGGAACCCATCGCTAATTGCGACAAGGCCAGCCGAGGGCGCACCATGGCCAGATCCCACGGTCCCAGTCGCAACGGCTGACGACGCAGGATACCGAGCAGTAAGTAAGCGACTGGAAAACACAGCAGCAACAAACCCAGCAGATGGCGGTCCAGATGCAGCCAAGGCAGTACCCTGAGATCCAATGGCACCAACTGCAACACACTACCCCCCACAGTCAAAATACCCAGCCACAGCGTGAGCGTGGTGAATACAACGACACGGGCAATATCCACAGTGGTTAGACCCCAACTCGAATACAGACGAAAGCGCAAGGAGCCGGAGGTGAGCATCGACAGCCCAACCGAATTGCTGAAGGCATAGCTTAGCAACGCGGCAAAACCGACCTTAGGCCAGGGCAGCGGACGATGGATATAGCGCAACGCCAGCCAATCGTAGCCGGTGGTTACCAGATAACTGAGTGCCGTACCCACCAGAGCGATGAGCAATTGCAGATACGGTAGATGGTGGAAATAGCCGATGATATCTCGGTAGCGATATTCCGCCAGCGCCCGGTGTAATACCCACAGTGCGCCGACGAATAGCGCCAGCCCAATCACCGGTCCGGCGAGGCGGGCAAGCAGCGCTTTCATGGTAATTGCAGAATAGCGTCTCGATTGGTATAGGAGCTTACGCGGGTTGCCGCCACCGTGCGGGGCAGCCAGCAGTATTCACTGTGTTCGGCCGAATGGAGGGTGATGGATCGACGTTCAGGCAGGCGGGCACGAAAGACATGCTCGATATTTTCGACAACATCGGGAGCGTAGCGGTGTTTCCAAGGGGGCAGGATCGGAAAACGGTTGACTTGAGCACAGGGCAGAATTTCCACGTCCGCACCCAGCCCGGTTTCCTCATGCAATTCCCGCCGCGCCGCATCCAGTGGCTCAATTTCGTCCCAACGCAAGCTACCGGTCACCGATTGCCAAAAGTCAGAAGGTTGACGGCGACGTAGAATCAAAACTTCATCCGCCGCCGTGTAAATCACCACCAACACCGATTCAGGACGTTTATAGGTACGCAAGGTTGCGATGTCACTCCGCCCTCCCAAAGGAGGGTCGGA
>JACSSB010000218.1 GCA_014879435.1 Phycisphaerales bacterium | reverse complement strand
ATGCGCAAACAGTATCCAGGACACGCCAAGCGGGTGATGTTGGGTATCTGGTCCTTTCTGCGCCAGTTCATGTACACCAAGTTCGTGATCGTGGTGGATGAGGGGGTTAATACCCGTGATTGGAAGGATGTGATCTGGGCGATGACGACCCGCATGGACCCGGCACGGGATACGGTCATGATCGAAAATACGCCGATCGATTATCTGGATTTTGCCTCGCCAGTCTCTGGATTAGGCTCAAAAATCGGTTTTGACGCCACCAACAAATGGCCCGGCGAAACCAACCGCGAGTGGGGCCGACCAATTACGATGAATACGGACGTGAAACATCGCGTGGATGCCTTGTGGAGCGAATTGGGGTTGTAAGGGCACTAAATCCCGTGAGCTCGTGTGAAATCCCCCCAACCCCCTTTTTAGCAAAGGGGGAGTGAATAATCTTTTCCCGATTAAAAATTAAGAGAGGCGAGAGCGATCATGCCTTACCACATTACCCTCCAGCCCAGTGGTCATGAATTCCAGATTGCGGAAAATGAGTCGGTACTGGACGCTGCCTTACGTGAAAAAGGCAATGTATTGCCTTACGGTTGTCGCAATGGTAGCTGTGGATCTTGTATGGCGACGATTCAATCTGGCGAGGTTAGTTATCCCGATGGTCGCCCGCCGGCCTTGAGCGAAGCCGAACAGAATGCCGGGAAGGTCTTGCTCTGTCAGGCGCGACCACGTTCCGATCTGGTGATCGAGGCGCGTGAGTTCAAGGGCGGGGCCGATATCGTGGTTCGGACGCTACCTTGTCGGGTGGAACAGCGGGAGTCGTTGGCACCGGATGTCATGCGGCTTTATCTGCGACCGCCGAGCATTGAGCGATTGGTCTTTCTAGCAGGCCAATATGTGGATATCTTGCTGGCCGATGGCCGTCGGCGCGGGTTTTCGCTAGCCAATCCGCCGCATATCAACGAGCTGTTGGAGTTGCATATCCGTCATGTCCCTAACGGGTTCTTCAGCGAATATGTATTCGAGCGGATGAAGGATAAGGCTTTACTGCGATTTCAGGGGCCGCTAGGAACCTTTTTTCTGCGCGAGGATTCGTTGCGACCGATGATTTTGATGGGTGGAGGCACAGGCTTTGCGCCGCTGAAAAGCATACTGGAACATGCCTTTCATATCGGCCTGGATCGGCCGATGCACCTGTACTGGGGGGTACGGTCGAAGATCGATCTTTACCTGGATGCGCTGCCGCAGCAGTGGGAGGCCGAACATCCCAACTTCCGCTATACACCGGTGCTGTCGGAGCCACACTCAGAAGACGATTGGCAGGGACGTACCGGTTGGGTGCATGAGGCGGTCGCGGCGGATTATCCCGATCTCAGCGGTCACGATGTCTATATGAGCGGTCCACCGCCTATGATCGAAGCCGCCCAGTCGGTATTTGCCGCGCAAGGATTGCCCGCTGAGCAACTGTTCTACGATTCCTTCGAGTTTTCGGCACATTGATCGAGAGAGAACCGAGTTGAATAGGGCTATTTGAAAAACGAGGTGAAGCACGAGTGCCACACTTCCTGCAACGAGTAAAGCTTAAAAACTATAAAAGCATCGCGGTATGCGATGTTCAGCTTGGACCATTGACCTTCTTAGTCGGGCCAAACGGATCTGGAAAAAGCAACTTTCTGGATGCGTTGCATTTTGTGCGAGATGCGCTGGTGGGTTCGCTGGATAATGCGCTGAATGAGCGTGGTGGTTTGAATGAGGTGCGACGACGTTCCAGTGGTCATCCCACGCATTTCGGGATTCGACTTGAGTTCCAACTCGCCAGCGGGAGGGTCGGCTACTACGCCTTCAATGTGGGTGCTCGACCAGCGGGGGGTTATGAAGTCCAGCGTGAGGAATGCGCGCTTAGTGGTCTCGGACAAGGCCCCTACTTTCATGTGGAAGCAGGCCAGGTTGTGAAGTGTAGCGAATCAGCGTTTCCGGCGATTACCGCAGATCGACTGGCGTTGGTGAGTGGTTCGGGGTTGAGTGCTTTTCGTCCGGTGTTTGATGCGCTGGTAGCCATGGGTTTTTATAACCTGAATCCGAAAGTCATTCGTGAGCTGCAAAAACCGCAAGATGGTCGCTTGCTGAAATCAGCAGGAGATAATATCGCGAGTGTGGTGGGGCATCTCATGCGCGCTGCTCCGCAGAATAAAGTGTTGATCGAGGAATATTTGAACCGAGTTGTACCTTCAGTGCACGGTGTTGAACGTATGCCGGTGGGTCCGATGGAATCATTGTCATTTCGGCAGGATACCGCTGGTTCAACACATCCATGGCGGTTTTTGGCGATGAATATGTCTGACGGTACTTTGCGTGCCTTGGGAATTTTGATTGCTTTGTTTCAAGGTACGGATTCACAAGGTCCGACCCTGGTTGGGATCGAAGAACCAGAGATCGCACTCCATCCCGCTGCGGCGGGTGCACTGCGTGAAGCATTACATCATGCGACTGAGCATACCCAGGTGTTGGTCACCAGTCATAGCCCGGAACTTTTGGACGATGTATTGATTCCCACCGACGCCCTGATCGCTGTTGTAGCCGACAGTGGAGTATCCAAGCTGGCACCGATCGATTCCGCTGCGCGTGAAATGCTGCGTCAGCGGCTATACACGGCTGGGGAATTGTTACGGCTTGATCAATTGGAGCCGGACGCGGATGTGCTGAATGAATTGGGCAATCGCCAGTTTGAATTGTTTGGGGTGGCGAAAGTATGACGGTCGTGGTTGTTCCTATTGTCGAAGGCGAAGGTGAGGTGGAGGCGGTTCCTGTGTTATTGCGTCGCCTTTGTGCGTGGCTTACCCCAGAAAGTCAGGTAGAGGTACGTAAGCCGATTCGGGTTAGGCGGGACCAGTTTCTAAACCGCAAGGAAGAATTTTCCCGGACTTTGCTACTTGCTGCCAGTAAGGCACGGACGGAGGGTTGGGTACTGGTATTGCTTGATGCTGACGATGATTGTCCCAAGGAATTAGGGGCCTCCATTCTTGAGCGCGCTCGGAATATTGCGCCGCATCGGCGAATCTCAGTGGTGTTGGCAAAGCGGGAGTTCGAATCATGGTTTATTGCCGCTGCGGATTCGCTGCGAGGTCGGCGCGGTTTGGATGATGGATTGACATCGCCACCCGATCCAGAATCCATGCGTGGAGCGAAGGAATGGTTGGATAAGCGTATGTTGGGAAAGAGATATCGGGAAGTCATGGATCAACCCGCATTGGCATTCCAGTTTGATCTTCAACAAGCCAGGGATGCGAGCCGCTCTTTTCAGAAGTTGTGCAAGGAATTTGCTAGCGCGGTACGCACATAAGCCACCTGTGGCACTTTGTCGGCGGGTGGTATATGCAACCACCCGCCGATTTTGCTCAGTTTAACCCGCTGCTGCTGGCGTGGGTGATTGAATCGGTGGTGCCTGAAGCTGTTGCGCCGATTCGGTGGCTGTCAGCATTGATCCCTGTTTTTCCTGAGGTTTGCCGACCAACAAGCGCAAGCCAGCGTGGAAACACTGACCGGCATAGGTGAGTTCGTGCAGGGATTGCAGTAATTCACCCAGCTCCTGATAAGTATCCGGCATTGGCATCAGCCGGATGCTGCGCTCCAGGTAGTCACGGGCCTTGGCATTTTGCTGACAACGCTTGGCCAACCGACCCAGCGTCAACAGCAGATAGGGATCATCGCCGTGCTTTGCCAGCCAGCCTTCGGCCGTGGCCAGTTGTGCGGTGGCATTGCCCCGTCCCAACATGCCATAACCGACCACCAGTTTTACGTTCCAGCGCCGATCAATCGCTTCACGTAGCAATGCTTCGGCATCATCAATCGCTTCGCAGTCGCACAAGGCTGTGGCGTAATGAACCAGGAATTCTTCGTCTTCCTCGCGCAGTGCCACGGGGGCCTGTTTCCACAGCGCCCGTAAGCGATCCAGCGAGCTGCTAGCCGCCGCACTTTCCAGCAGTGCGCGATAGGTCTGGCCTTGCAGGGTAGTGAACGCTTCGTCGCTCAGTGCCTTTTGCTTTTGCAGCTCGGGTAGCAGTTTTTGTAGTGGCTCCCAGGTGCCCAGATGCTGATAGGCTTTGGCCAGCCACCGCAACACGCCCGGATGGCGCGGATTCAGATTGTGCAGCGATTCCAAAATGATGCGGGCCTGCTCTGCATCTTGGTCTTCCAACAAAAACTCGGCGCGGGTCAATTGCACCGTCAGTTTATCGGCTTCTGGTGCATCCTCAGCTTGGCGCACATGGAGATCGCGACGCCACCTTAGATCAGGAAGATGGTGGGCGGCACGCGCTGCGCCTAGATAGTGTGCGGCAGGAGTTTCGCTGTGTTCTGCGCCCTTGAGCAGGGTTTTTTCGGCAACCGCCCATTGACCAGCCGTCAATTGCCGAAGACCGAGATCCAGCAGATGTCGCGCCTTGCGGCGCAGCCGCCGCTGGTTGGCTTGCCAAGTTTGCCCCGGTGCCTGCCATAGATGCACCGCCAATCGCACCAGCAGATAGAGCACGAAAAAGAAGATCACCAGAAAAATGACGAAGAAAGCGAGACTGGTTTCGACGGTCCACTGGCCGATGCTGAACATAACGTAGCCAGGATCTTGCCGGAGTGACAGTGCGACCCAGACCGAAGCGAATAAAGTGATGATAATACCGATGAGCAGTCTCATTGTTGTGCTCCCTGATCCGCTGTCGGAGTGGATTCTGAAGCTGGAGACGGCCGCATGGCACGGATCGGTTGCCGTTGGTTCATGAATTCGCTAAAGGTCCGGTTGAGCCGGGTGAGATCAGGAATATAGGGGTTGAACTGTACCGCTTGCAGCGCTTGTAGTTCGGCAAGAAATGCGGTGATTCGCTGATCTTCGGTATCGTAATATTTTTCGATCCAATCGCGGACCTGCTGATAGGAGTCTTGAAAAGATTGCGCGTCGCCGACCAACAGGGTTACCCGCATGCTTTCCAGTTCCAGTTTCAGATTCTGGCGTAGGAAGTATTCTTCCTCACGAGCGATCAGCGGCGGTGCCTCGCTACGCACGCGACGGATGACAACGATATCTTTGAACTGATTCCAAACCGCATCGGTGGCACGTTCCCACCAAGGATGGTCGCTATCGTTGCTGATCGTGACAGCGGTGCTCGGCTTAACCCGATTCTTGATATCGGGCACGCCCGAATTGAGTTTCAGCGGCAGTCCCTCAGCTTCCTTTTCCAAGTCCAACAGCTTATGCGCTAGGCTGGAGAGATCGGGCAATTTGACGCCTTGTAAGGTGGCGATAGTTTCGCCGAGCATCGTCTGTAGTGCAGTCAGTCCTTTTTCGCGAACGGTTTTGAGGCGTTTTTGTGCCGCTTCCAGCGCTAATAGGGCGGCAGGAACATTACGCTCCAGCTTGAGTTTGGTATCAGCCAAGCGCAGCAGAAAATCTGCTTCCGCCAATGGGAAGGCGTTCACGTCACCGCCTTGGGCGGCCACGGTCTTGACCGTTTCCAAATTTTCCGTCAAGCCGTTATGGCTCAATTGCAGATTTTGCAGATGCTCGCTGAGTTTGCTAAGGCGACTTTCCTGGTCTTGCAACTCGGTATCAAGCTGTTCTTTGTCGCGCTTGATGTCTGCTTTATGCGATTCCTGGCCTTCCCGTAACAGTTTGATTTCGCTTTTAACGACATCGACTTCGCCCTTGCTCAGCTCTGCGGCATTTTTCAAGGGTTGCAGATCGCCGGTTACGCCAAGCAGTTGTGCCTTGAGGGATTGATCATCGGTGCGCAACTGATTGAGCGTGCCCGTTAGTGCTTGTAATTCCTCAATCTGCTTCTTCAGCGCTTGAAGCTCGATATCGCGCGGAATGCTCGCTTTTTGGATCGCTTGGTCCTGTCGCGTGTTTTGGGCCGCCTGATCCTGTTGCCAGAGATACCAGAGATAGCCACTGCCACCCCCTGCACCTAGCGCAACCAGCAGGGCGAAAGCCGCCAATCCACTGCCTCCCTTGGCCGGAGGTGGAGGCGGCGGCGGAGCCGCTTTAGCCGACGGGCGGATGATCGGAGTAGTCTCGGCAGCGGCGGTCGCTGCAGGGTTGGTGATTCCAGGGTCGGTTGTTTTATCTGTCATGTCATATTACCGAACGAGTGGGTGAGAGTTCGTTATCAGGTCGAGCAGCGCGGTGATGATGGCGTCGTCACTGGCGTTCCGAGCGAGCAGGAGACGATGGCAGCCACATTCCACGGCAGCTTTCCAAATGCGTTCGCTGGCCACGACCAAAGGCGTATCACGCAGATAATCTTGCCCGGCGGCCTCAAGCATATCAAACAGATTTCCTAAGTTTTCTCTGCTGGTGACAATCGTGGCGCCGATTTCGCTCCGCCGCCAGCGCGCCAACAGCGTTTCGGTCGGAGTGGTCGGTCGTTCGCGCCGATACACTTCGGCACGGTCCACCTGTGCCCCGCGTGCGCTCAGCGTGTTGGCCAGCAGTTCCCGGCCACCTTCACCGCAGACAAGGAGGATACGTTGACCCGCTACTGCGTGCAGTCGCGGCAGGGCCAGCAATCCTTCGCTACTGAAGTCGTGTTCGGGTTGTAGGCAGCGAGTGATGCCATGGCGAATCAGCGCTCGGCCACTGGCACGGCCGACGGCGGCGACCTCCAAGCGCTCAGGAATACCGTCCTGCGCGTGGATTATCGGCAGCGCCCGTTCCACGGCATTGACGCTGGTGAAAATCGCTAAATCGTAATCGGCCAGTCGGCTGAGCCGATACCGAGCTGGTTCCAAGTCGCGCGGTGCGGTAATGATCAAGGTTGGCCAACGGATGGCCACGCCGTGATGGCTTTCGATCAAACGGCATAAAGTGTCGGCTTGGTGCTCCGGTCGGGTGACCAGCACGCCAAGACCGCGCAAGCCCGGAGCCTCGTCCATGGCGTTCACAATAAGCGTTTCAGGATGGTATCGGCGCCGCGTCCGAGCAGTTCCTCGGCTAGTGCGATGCCCAGCGCGGTTGCTTCCGTGGCCGGTCCCCGGATCTGATCGGCTACGATGTGGCTGCCATCCGGTTCACCGACCAAGCCGCGTAGCCAGATTTGGTCCTGCTCCAGTACGGCATGACCGGCAATCGGTACTTGGCAGCCGCCTTGCAATCGGGCGTTGAAGGAACGTTCCGCCGTGACCCGGATGTGGGTAGAAGCATCGTCGAGCGGTGCGATCAGCGCTTGGGTTCGGGTATCGTCCATGCGGCATTCCACTCCGATAGCGCCCTGACCGATAGCGGGTAGGCTGAATTGCGGCTCTAGGGCGAGGGTGATGCGTGATTCCAGTCCCAGCCGTTTCAGGCCGGCGGCAGCTAGGATAATGGCATCGAATTCGCCCGCATCCAGTTTGGCCAGTCGGCTGTTGACATTGCCGCGCAGAGCACGAATCCGCCAATGCGGATAACGTGCCGCCAGTTGGCATTGCCGCCGCAGACTGGAAGTGCCAATCCGAGCATCAGCCGGTAAGGTATCGGGATGCGCGTAATCACAGGAAACGAAGGCATCGCGGGGATCTTCGCGTGCCAAAATCACGGCCAAACCCAAACCGGCGGGAAAATCCACCGGCACGTCCTTCATCGAATGCACGGCGATGTCGGCACGACCATCTAACAAGCCCTGTTCCAACTCTTTGACGAACAATCCTTTGCCGCCAATTTTGGCCAGTGGGCTGTCGAGAATCCGGTCGCCTTGCGTGACTAGGCCAATCAGCTCAATCGACAGGCCAGGATGGATCTGACGCAAGCGCGCAGCGACGTGTTCGGCTTGCCAGAGGGCGAGTGGACTTTTACGGGTGGCAATGCGCAGGATGTCAGAGGACATGGTTTTGTTAAGCTATGGCTTCTCTTTAATTCCATTACTGATAACAGAATATCTCATGAGCGACACACAGACCAATCAGAGTTGGGGCGGGCGGTTTACCGAGAGCACCGATGCCTTCGTGGCGGCGTTTACCGCTTCGGTCGGATTCGATCAACGCATGTACCGTCAGGATATCGCCGGTTCGATAGCCCATGCCCGGATGTTGGCGCGGATTGGCGTACTGTCGTCGGAGGATTGCGTGCGCATCGTACAGGGATTGGAGGCGATTCGCGCCGAAATTGAGCGTGGTGAGTTCGTATGGTCACTGGAACTGGAAGATGTCCACATGAACATCGAGGCGCGGCTGACCGAGCGGATTGGCGACGCGGGCAAGCGGTTGCACACCGGTCGTTCGCGTAACGATCAGGTCGCCACCGATATCCGCCTGTATCTGCGTGATGCCATCGATGCGATTCAGGTCGAACTGCGCCGCCTGCTGGGTGGGTTGGTCGATCTGGCGCTGCAGGAGGCCGAAACCATCATGCCCGGTTTCACCCACCTGCAAGTGGCGCAACCGGTGACCTTTGGCCATCATCTGTTGGCGTGGTTTGAGATGCTCAAACGTGATGATGCGCGGTTGGTGGATTGTCGCGGGCGCGTCAATTTCATGCCATTGGGTGCGGCGGCGTTGGCGGGCACCAGCTATCCACTGGATCGTGATTACACCGCGCAATTGCTGGATTTCGCCGCGCCTTGCGCCAACTCTCTGGATGCGGTCAGTGATCGGGATTTCGCCATCGAATTTACCGCCGCCGCTGCGATCCTGATGACCCACCTGTCGCGTATGGCGGAGGAGCTGGTGTTGTGGTCTTCGGCCCAGTTCGATTTCATCGATTTGCCAGATCGGTTCTGTACCGGCTCTTCGATCATGCCGCAGAAGAAAAACCCGGATGTGCCGGAACTGGTGCGCGGCAAGACGGGCCGAGTCAATGGGCATCTGATCGCGCTGTTGACGCTGATGAAGAGCCAGCCATTGGCTTATAACAAGGATAATCAGGAAGATAAGGAGCCACTGTTCGATACCATCGATACCGTGTTGGGATGCCTGCGGGCTTTTGCTGACATGATTCCGGCGCTGCGGGCCAAGCGCGACAAGATGTTGGAGTCGGCCCGGCGCGGTTTCGCTACCGCCACCGATTTAGCCGATTATCTGGTGCGCAAGGGGGTGCCGTTTCGCGATGCCCACGAAGTGGTCGGCAAGGCGGTGCGATTGGGCATCGAGACCAATCGGGATTTGGCGGAGATGAGCTTGGCGGAGTTGCAAGGATTCTCGCCGTTGATCAAAGACGATGTATTTGCGGTGTTATCGTTGGAAGGTTCGGTCGCGGCCCGCGATGTGCTGGGAGGCACCGCTCCGAACCGAGTGCGTGCAGCGGCCACGCGGGCGCGAAACTGGTTGATGGAGTTGAATGCTGGGTGAACGGCAATATGAGGGGTTGAATGTTGTGAAAATACTCAGTTTGCTGGTGGTGGCGGGGATATTGGGATGTTTATCTGGTATCTCCACCGCCCAGACTACCCAAGTCACTCTGGCCTGGGATGCCAGCACATCTCCCAATGTCAGGGGATATACCCTGTACTATGGGCATTCCAGCCGAAATTATTCCACTAGCATCAATGTCGGCAATAAAACCCGCTACACCCTGACCGGGCTTGAAGCCGGAACCACCTATTACTTCGCCGTTGCCGCCTATGGCAGAACAAAAGCTATCAGAAGTAATTTCTCCAACGAAATCCGTTATCCCGCCAGTACCGCCTCATCCATGGCCCAAATGGAAAGTCCCCAGTCGGGTTCCTTCGAGAGTGGGGTTGGACTGATTCGAGGATGGGCTTGCCAAGCGGGGATCGTGACGATTCAGATCGATGGTGGCGCGGTGCAGCGGGTGGCTTACGGTACGGTGCGGGACGATACGGCCGAAATATGTGGCGATGCCGATAACGGCTTTGGTTACACCATCAACTGGAACACGGTGGGTGAGGGCGCACACAATCTACGAGCCTTTGCCGACGGAGTGGAGTTTGCCAATATCGACTTCACCGTGAGCACGCTGGGTGTGGACTACCTGCAAGGAGCGAGTGCTGAGTATGTTTTGTCCAACTTTCCGGCAACCAGTAACGACATCATGCTGCGTTGGTCCGAACCCCATCAGAATTTTGTGATTGCCAACGCCAATCCAAATGCAGTCGAGCCGTTATCGGTAGTGACTGCTTTACCAGAGGCGTTTCCCGCCTATCTGGAAAGTCCCCAATCGGGTTCCTTCGAGAGCGGGGTCGGACTGATTCGAGGATGGGCTTGCCAAGCGGGGATGGTGGCGGTTCAGATCGACGGTGGCGCGGTGCGGCCGGTGGCTTACGGTACTGCGCGGAGCGATACGGTTGGAGTCTGTGGCGATGCCAATAACGGCTTTGGCTACACCATCAATTGGAATACGGTAGGTGAGGGCGTGCACAATCTGCGGGCCTTTGTCGACGGAGTGGAGTTTGCCAATATCGACTTCACCGTGACCACGTTCGGTGTGGGATACCTGCAAGGAGCGAGTGCCGAGTATGTTTTGTCCAATTTCCCGGTGACTGGCAACAGCATCATGCTGCGTTGGTCCGAACCCCATCAGAATTTTGTGATTACCGATGGGCATGTCGACTCGCCCTAGCTGGGCTGTGGATCTTTAGCGGGTGACCCACCCGCCACAGATCGGAAAAACTTGCCCGACGAAACAGTCGGCGGCATCGCTACAAAGATAAGCGGCAAATAAGGCATCTTCCGATGCGGAGACGAGCCGACCCAGCGGTACTTCACGCTTTAGTCGTTCCCGAAATGCCGGGTTGCTCTGAATCTCCATTGGAAAATACGTCGGGTTATCGACGAAATTTTGCGCGATGGCGTTGATTTGGATGTTGTGTGGCGCCAGCTCGATGCCGGCCGCTTGAATGTAGGCCAACTGCGCTCCACGTGCCGCGCTGTAGGTCGAAGCGCGTTTCATGCCGCGCAAGGCGGCCGCACTGCCCATTAGTAGGATTTTTCCCGCGCCGCGTTGGATCATGCTGGGCAGCGCGGCGCGAACCAGCCGGGGCAGCGGGTCCACCAAATGGCTGAAGACCTGCTGCCATTCCTCGTCATCGGCGCTGATCGCGGGCGTAAACGGTGCGGCTAAAGCCAAATTAACAACCAATACGTCCAAAGGCTCCGCCGCTCTGACGATTTGGGCGGGTAGCTCTGGGTCGAGTAGGGGCCGATTATCGGTGAATACCTTAGCACCCAAATCAGCGAAGGTTCGGCAAAGCATCGGACCCATGAAGCTGTCGGCTTGGGTGATCAGTATGCGTTTGTGGGCAAGATCGCAAGGTTTCATGGCGCGCTCGTGAGAGTGTTGGGTGACTGTGATGCAGAGTGCATTGCTGGCGGGTTATGCTGTCCGCTCGACGGTCAACATCCGCTCCAGCCACTTTGCCATAGCGGTGGATGGCTGCCCAGAT
>JACSSB010000012.1 GCA_014879435.1 Phycisphaerales bacterium | reverse complement strand
TCCCGAAATCGGTATCGCGTGGCCGTTGCGGAAAGGAGTGACCTTATCGGCCAAAGATCAGCAGAACCGACCCCTCGCCATGCAGAGTCCCGAAGATCTGCCTCTCTATGAGCAATAGCCGTGCGTGTCGCGATTATCGGTTGCAAGGGTCAGGTCGGCTGGGAATTGACCCGTCGCGCACCCATGTTTGGCTATGAAGCGCTGGCCTGGGATCGGGATGAGCTGGATATCACCGATGCCGAGGCCGTGGAGCGGATGCTGACGGCTAGTGGCGCGAACGTGGTCATCAACGCGGCAGCCTACACTGCCGTGGACCGGGCCGAGCAGGAGTCGGAGCAGGCTTTTGCCATCAACCGCGATGGTCCCGCCCATCTGGCCGCTACCTGTGCGCGGCTGGATATTCCGTTGCTGCATATTTCCACCGATTACGTGTTCGATGGCCGCAAGCAAGGTCCGTATGTTGAGGACGATCCAGTTGCACCTCTGGGGGTGTACGGTCAGAGCAAGTGGGAAGGCGAGGAGGTGGTACGCCGCTTATGGTCCCGACATCTGATCCTGCGGGTAAGCTGGGTATTTGGGATAGAAGGCAATAACTTCGTTAAAACGATCCTGCGATTGGCCAGGGAGCGCGAGGAATTGCGCGTGGTGGCCGATCAGCACGGTTGCCCGACCTACGCGGGCGATATCGCGGATACTTTATTGATGCTGGCTGGACGTATCGCCGAGATCGATGCCAAGGCGATGTGGGGTTCCGATACCGGTTGGGGGACTTACCATTACTGCGGTGAGCCAGCCACCACTTGGCACGGTTTCGCCAGCACTATCATCGACAAGGCGCGACGCTACGAAGCGCTATCCACACACCGCGTGATCGCCATCACCACCGCCGATTATCCGACTCCGGCCGCCCGGCCTGCCAATTCGGTGCTGGACTGTGCTCGGTTGGGCACGGCATTCGGTATCCGACCCGGTTCCTGGCAAGAAGGTTTGACCACTATGTTGTTTGCCCTGTATGTCAGTTGATCTCGGTGCATTGCTAGTCACGCACCAGAAACTGGCCGATGCCGATTTGCAGCGCGCCCGGCGCGTTCAGGAAGGCACAGGCGAGAATCTGGATTCGCTGCTGGTCAAGTTGGGACTGGTGTCGGAGCGCGACTTGGCCGAGGCGCTGGCTGCACAATTGGAATTACCGTTAGTTCGGCCCACCGATTATCCCGATACTCCCGTGACTCAGGGTGGGATTTCTGCACGTTTTCTCAAGGAATCGCGGACTATTCCGCTATTTGAAGATGAGCAGGGGTTGACGGTGGCGATGGCCAATCCCACCGACGACTACGTATTGGCGGCACTACGGCTGGCGACGCATCGACCCATTCTGCCTCGGGTGGCGATCCCATCGGAGGCGGAAACGGCGTTCGAGCGTTTGTACGGCAGCGGGCGCTCGGCCATGGGCCAGATCGTCGATTCCATTGGTTTGGCCGACAACCTGACCGACGAAGAGCAGATCCAGCACCTCAAGGATCTGGCCAGCGAAGCGCCGGTCATTCGCTTGGTCAATCTGATGGTCGCCCGTGCGGTGGACTCGCGGGCCTCGGATATCCACATCGAGCCTTTCGAAAACCGGCTCAAGATTCGCTACCGGGTCGATGGTGTGTTGCGCGAGGTGGAATCGCCACCATCACGGCTATCAGCGGCGGTGATCTCGCGGGTCAAGATCATGGCCAAGCTGAACATCGCCGAGCGACGCCTGCCGCAGGACGGTCGGATTCAATTGCGCGCCCAGGGTAAGGAAATCGATCTGCGCGTCTCCACCGTGCCGACCCTGTGGGGGGAAAGCGTGGTGATGCGTATCCTGGATAAGGCCAGTGTGGTGTTGGATTTCAAGTTATTGGGCTTCAG
>JACSSB010000165.1 GCA_014879435.1 Phycisphaerales bacterium | reverse complement strand
TTGGAAAAACCACTTGCCCTGGTCAACCTCGCCCTTTCAAGCTCCGCCCTTCAGGGCGGGGTAGTTGACAGGGGGGCATCGATCATGGCACAGCGCTATGATGCAACCCGGTTCGATCGCGCCTCCAAAAACCGGATTTCGTGGAGCAATGGCTGGAAAATAGGACAGATACCTAGTACCCAGATGAGGGGCCAAGTTGCCCACCGGAATATATGAAATTGCTGCGATAACGAGAAACTTGCATCAGTGAATTCAGCGCTAGGTAGTCTACGGGTCGAAATGCCGCTGCCGCAATCACCCGCAGCCTACCCAAGATCAGTACGCCTCGAACGTAAACTGCGCTCCACCGATCTTCAGCGTATCGCCGGCTTCCAAGGCCAACACCTCGTTGGTGGCCAGATCGTGACAGCCGACACGGACTGAACCCGATTCGGCCAAGTTCTGAATCCAATACATACCATCCCGGAATAACAGTTCGGCATGCCAGGGCGCGACGCCGGGTGTATGGAGCCGTAGACCGGCTTGCGGCGAACTGCCTATCGGTAGCCACTTGGGAACGTAATAGTGGACGATCTGCCGACGAGCGGCGTCCTCGCGCTCAAACTTGGCGTAAAGCAAGGTGCCAGGATTACCAATCCCATTCAATTGGGCCACAGTTTCCTGCATGCGCAGCAGTTTGAGATAGCGCGCCTTGAGTTTATCCCTTAGCGCATCGATGTCGGCCTGCTGGTCGCGCTGATGCAGTACCTCGACCAAATCGAGCAGATAGTTCCCGAACTTATCACGCGGCTCTTGGCTGTCCCAATCCGGCGAGGTACGCTCACCCTTGTTATCCCAAACCATGGACAGCCGCAATCGATACAGATCGCAGATATCCAAAACGTCATTCGCTTCCAACAACTGCCAACTGCCTCGTTCCAGGCGCTGCTCATTCCGGCCGGTAAAGGTATAGCCCTGGTCGCTGACCGGCATCAGCGCCAACTGATCGCCCAGCGCACAGATCACGCAATGCAGTCGGGAAATCCGGTTATATCTGGGCACAAAGCCCAAGGTGAAATCGCCAAACCCAGTACCGGCGGTAGAACTGTGGCGACCGAAAATCATCAGCGGACGCGACACCAGCTCAATACGCGCCACCGCCTGAGCCGAATTTTCCGGCAGCAGTAAGGCGCGTGTCAGTGATGTGCCGCGACTGAGCATCTGGCCACTCGCGACGCTGGCAGCATGTAAGCTGTAACTCCGATCAGGATCGACTTCTAGCTCAAGCGGTAGGGTACAGGCCAAAGCACTGCTCTCGCCTCCCCCATACATCGTGGCGGAATGGTCCAATAACCAATCGTTGCTAGCGCTTTTATCCAGAAGTGGATCGGGCCAGAAATGATCGAATCGCGGCGAGGAGTCTGTCAGTGCCAGCTCGCTTTCCACCGACTCGGTGAAATCCAGACGGATTTCAAAGCGGTTATTGTAGGCATGCCATTCCCCGCGATGATCGCAAAGGTCGAGCTCTAGCCACAGTGTGGTTTGTGCTGGGCCCGCACGCAGGCTTCGATAATTGACATAAACAGGTTGTACTTCCCGACCATCCAGCAAGCGCAGCGATGGAACTCGCCCTTCATCGGCAAATGCCAGCTCAGGACTTCGCAATCGCAGGCGGATTTCCCGATAGAGCCACCAGCTAGGATTGATCAACAGTGCACACAGCACATTGTCCTGCTCCGGGACCGGATTCATGGCGATCACCAAACTCACCAAAATCGCTTGTGGCGTCTCGGCCAGATGTGCGACACGTCGCTGATACTCCTCCGCCCATGCCGGACCACCTTGTGTCCAGTGTAAATAGCGGTTCAAAAAATAATCCACCGCTTCCCGATCCCGTTGTTCTTTACGATCCTGCTTGGTGGTTAGTTCACCCAGCAACTGAGAGAACTCTTGCGGGATCGATGCCTCCGTCGCAGCGGGCGCAGCGGTGCTGGCCCATCCCGCCGCTTGGTTTGGCTTGAGCTTCGCCGAGATATCGGTCGCGGCAGGCGTGGCAGTGTCGGTCCATCCTGTTGCTTGGGCTGGCTTGAGCTTTGCCGGGATATCAATCTTCGGTCGCGGGAGAATCGGGTCCGCCACCATCGGCTGTGATGCATGCGAGCCACTTACGGGAGTTTTGGCAAGCAGTGGTGAGGAAGGCAGCGACTGGAGATTCAGATCAAGAGGAGGTAGTGATGGCACCGATTGTGGATTTTCGGCAACAACCGCTGGTCCCTCGTCTATCAGAGATTGCTCAAGGGTATGGGTCTGACCCAGATTAAGATCTAAATCCAGGGAAAAATCTAACGGCAGATCCAAATCAAGACGTAGGTCGAACTCGCCCACGTCTGAAACTTTTGGCGACACTTTGCTCGCAATATCGCTTGAGAGTGGCATGCTGGTTCCACGAAATCCACGTTGGGTCCGCTCGCCGAGAAAACAATTACGGGCGGCTTCATCCACCACCGCTGGTGTGATTTCGTGCTCCGATTCCAAACTGGCGAAGAGGAACATGGCGTCACACAACATGGCAATAGCGCGCGGTACACCCCGGCTGTAGTGATCGATACGCTCGAAAACAGCGAAAGAGAACAGCGTCTCACCGCTATAGCCAGCGGTCTTGAATTGATGGTTGATAAATAGTTCGGTCTCTAGGGCACTCAGCCGTTCGAGGTGATGGCGAATCCCGATTTGCTCCCACAATGATCGCAGTTCGGGTTGGCGCAGCTTACCCTCGATTTCCGGTAGACCCGCCAGTACGACTTGTAGGCGCAGCTCCGGTTCCGCTGTTGCTTCCACAAAATCCCGCAAGCGGCTGATCTCTTGGACACGCAGATGGTGGGCATCGTCGATCAGCAGGGTGACCGGTTGGTTACGACGCGCATGCGCGGCCACCGTGTCCGCCAATAGCTGGCTGCGCTGCTCGATGTCCAAATCATCGATTGGCAATCGCAGACTGGCGCACAGGTAACTGAGAATATCGGAGAAATCGAAACCAGCATTGGTAATCAGGACGAAGAAAATATCCTTGGCTTCCGCCATGCAGCGCCGCAAGAGCAGCGTCTTGCCAAGGCCAGCCTCACCGGTCAGCACCATAAAACCGCGTCGTTCTCGGGCACCCTTAAGAATATCGGCGCAAGCACTGTCTAAATTATCGTTACGATAATAGTCGGTAAGATCTTTCGGCTTGAACGGCTTATTTTCAAAACCGAAGTAGGTGGTATACATCCCCTCTCCTCGAGGCTGACCTTCCTTGATATTCTAAGATTGTCGCATTCATCCCCATAGCGCTTTTTCGCATCACCCGTGACCACTTAGCTGCCTCGACCGGCACCGCATCCCACAAGAAGCCCCGAACTATCGGTGATCGCTTCTCTCCTTCGAATCGCGCCATTCGACTTTGATCGTCGAACCTCGCGGAGGTCGCGGCCTTTCTCATCTCAAGGCGGATCGCAGCGATGTTCATCTTCAAGATCTATCCACCAAACCGCGCTACACTCGCTACATCCATCGGCCCGCGATCCTATTCCCAGACCATCGCGACCCACCACCGCTTACCAACACGTGGCCGTTCTTGGCAATGGGTGTGGTCGCTGACCGATTCAGCCACTCTGAACACGGCGTATTCACGGAACCTGTTTCATGTCCCATATTGTCATTCACCGCGATCATGCACTCACGCTCGACGAGGCACGCCGAGCTGCAGAAAATCTTGCCACCCAATTGGCCGAACGCTACGAATTCAGCCACCATTGGCAAAACGATACCCTACACTTTGAGCGCTCTGGCGTGAGTGGCCAGATCGAACTAGAGCCAGAAAAATTACGGATCGACGTACGCTTGGGATTTCTCCTCGTACCGCTGCGATCCAAGCTGGAACGGGAAATTCACAGCTACTTGGATGAAATGCTCCAGCAAGCCGGGCCAGCTGATTTGGCTTAATAGTGCTTTTACACCGCTTGTGCACGGCTTTTGTGATCCTCAATTTTCCACATCCTGTCCGTGTAGATCTAGCGATTGATGCACAGTGCGTCAATTTAGCGCAACGCATGTCTTATAATTTTACCAGCACTTGATTTGGGTAAGCTATCGCGAAATTCAATATGACACGGTAAGCCATAAGCAGTCAGATGCTGGCCACAGTAGGCCAGGATTTTTTCGACGGTTAGTTCGACACCCGGCTTGGGAACGACGAATAACTTGACTGCTTTACCGTTTTTCTCATCAGGCACGCCGACACAGATCGCTTCCAGAACCCCTGGACATGCCACGACCAGCTCCTCGATTTCACTGGGAAAGACATCGTTATCGGACACTGCGATCAAATCTTTCTTGCGACCCACGATACGAAAGAAGCCCCGTTCGTTCACGGTGGCAATATCGCCCGTCAGTAGCCAGCCTTCCTGGAGAATACGTGCGGTTTCCTCAGGATTACGCCAGTAGCCACGCATCACCTGCGGGCCTCGAACGTACAGCTCGCCGCGCTCACCCAGGGGTACTTCCCTACCCTCCTCATCGCACAATCGCACTTCGGTGGACGGCACTGGCAAGCCGACATTACCGCTAAAATCCTCGATATCGACCGGGTTGGCGCAGATCACCGGCGAAGCCTCAGTCAGGCCATAACCTTCCAGAATGGGGATTCCAGTCAGGGCTCGCCAATGCTCGGCGACAGATCGCCGCACCGCCACGCCGACACCGACAGCTAGCCGCAACGAGGTGAAATCTAGCGTGCTGAACTTGTCATTATCGATCAGTAAGCCATACAGAGTATCGGCACCAGTGATCACGCTAAATTTCCATTGGCGCATTTCCCGCATCAGCAGCGAAGGATCGCGGGGATTGGCGACCAGCACGTTCAGGCCGCCCAAGTGCAGGAAACATAGGCAATTCACCGTCAGGCAAAAGAGGTGATACATCGGCAGCGCAGTGATCACGACCTCCCGGCCCTCGCGGACCACCGCACCGACCCAGGCAGTGATCTGGCGCACGTTGGCCAACATGTTGCGGTGCGTGAGCATCACGCCCTTAGACAGACCGGTAGTGCCATCGGTGTACTGCAGGAAAGCCAGATCTTCACCGGTGACCACAACCCGCCGTAGATTGAGATGGGTACCGTCGCTCAGTGTTTCTTTAAATGTGACCGCATTCGGCAATGCATAACTCGGTACGATCTTTTTGATGTGTCGTGCCACCAGATTGACCACCTTGGCTTTCCAGTATGGCAATAGATCGCCGACCTCGGTAACGATGGTCACTCTAATTTCGGTCCGCTCGATCACCTCAGCCAACACATGGGCCAAGTTGGCGAGAATCAGAATAACTCTGGCTCCAGAATCCTGGAGCCGATGTTCTAACTCACGCGGGGTACAAAGCGGATTGATGTTGACCACTACCAAGCCGATACGCAGCGCACCAAACAGCGCCACCGGATATTGCAGCAGGTTAGGCAACATGATCGCCACCCGCTCGCCCTTCTCCAGCCCCAAATGATGTTGCAACCAAGCGGCGAATGCTCGGCTGGTCTGTTCCAATTCGGCATAACTCATGCCGTAATCCATGCTGGCAAAGGCCAGACGCCGCCCAAACTGGCAACAACTCCGGTCCAGTATTTCGACCAGCGAACGATATTGATCAGGATCGATTTCCGTTGGCACATTGGATGGGTAACGCTTCAACCAAATTTTTTCCACGGATGATCTCCAACGATCTTTATCTAACCTCAGTTCCGTTTATGATTCTTTGCCCTTCAATCACTTCATATCGCGGGAATCCGGGAAACCTCGTGGGACATCGCTTCTGAACTCCCACCTAGCGTGGGGGTAACGATCTCTGCTGTGGCGATGTCACCCTTACTCCCCACTTATCCCGGTAATTTCAACAACCATCGCCCCGCATTCAGTAATTGCCGACGCAGCAAGATCCAATTCTCTTTCCGCTTCCGCTGTTCTAGGCAGTACAAAAAACGCACCTTGTCCGCCTCATCCTGACGGTCGAGTATCGCGGCCCATAATGCATCATCTACGTTATACACTCTTCCATCTGCTAGGCAAACCGGAATGACGGCTGCAAGGGGAATGGCCAAATCTTCCGCGACCGCTTCGACCGCTGCACGGATATGAGTGGCTTTGGCATTTTGTGGATTCACCAGATCGTAGGGCGGTTGCCACTCACGTGATGGACGCAATTGATCGATATGGCTGACGACAACCAATATCGGCGGCGGGCGGCGATCCGGCAATGCGGAAAATCCGGTACGTACCGCATCCAGGTACAATCGATCCAGGTGCCGATCCGGGCGATGCGCGGCACAAACCCACAAAATCAGATCTGCTCTAAACGCCAATTGCTGTAAAGCTTTTTCGTTCAGCTCTTCATTGTCATAGCCGGGGCTGTCGAAAATCAGCGCAGTGGTCAGTCCCTCGCGCTCCAAGCGGTAGGGTTGCAACGCCAGCGTCGTATCCGGCAATACGTCGGTGGCGGCGGTCAAGCGGCCGAACAGCGCATTGATCAGACTGGATTTTCCAGCGTTGGCCCGACCCAACACCAGGATGCGTAGCGGTTGCTCCACGCCGACGCTCTTCTCTGCGGTCTCAGTCGAAAGGCTGGTGCCAGCTCTGGGCGTCGGCTGAATGTCCGCTTCGCCGTCAGTCAGGATCAAGCGCCCGCTGTATAACTCGATGGCGTAGTAACCGACCTTGCGGACATATTCCCGCAGCAACCAGCGCTGGATCTCCGTCCAGGCTTGGCCGTAGGCCTGACCTCGCATATGCCCCCAAGCCTCGCTCAACAGCGCATTCAGCGGATTGATAACCAGTCGACCGGCACGGTAGAGATTCATTACACGCTCGGCGGTATCTTTCCAACGCCAAGCGCGCAACAAATCACCCACCTTCAAGGCTTGGCTGAAAGGAATGTGATCACTCACCGTGATGCGTAGGTCGCGACTGGCGCGCTCGACGATCAATAAAGTATGCGGCACCGTCAGTTCCAGCAGCGGTTGCGCTTCTTCGGGATGATAGTAGCGGGCGACCTCTTCCAAGGTATTCCGAGTCAACATCCACAACCGGGCACCATCGTGCAGTGGCCACTGTTCCGGCTGAATCGCTTCTGCCAGTTGCTCGACCCTGACCCAGGCTTGGTCCGCCCTGGGCGGCCAGTACGGATCGGAAGTCGTCACCGCCTTAGCCAATAAATGACGATCCCGACGCAATAACCAGAATTGCAAACCGTAACCAGCCACGCCGCATCCGACCATCGTCGCCAGCCACCACGGCAGCATCTCCGCTTGCCAGAGCCAATACACCCCCAATAGCGGTAGCACCGCGACTGGCAAGGCCCACAGCAACAGCGCGATCAAGCGCAAACGATCCAATTGCTTGAATAAACTCATGTCGGCGGAAGATAGGGAGTGGAAATCGGCAGCGGTACTTCGCAACCGATGGTGCAGCAGCGACCCGGTTGCCGACGGCGCACAACCGCGTCGGTTCGATCAGCAAGAACCCCGCGTTGCAGCAAACGTTCGACCAAGGCTACCTGTTCAGTAACCGGATAATGCCGCCAGATTTCGCGCTTCATCGCCTCCGGTGAACCACCTCCATGCAGCGAGATCACCGAATACCAACCCGCCTGATAGGAAGCGGTCAGATCCTCGATGAAACGGGCCACCTCGATGCGCTTTTGGTAAGGAATGTCGGAACGCGCCGCCAAGAGATCCGAAAGCCGACCAGCGGTGACCGGATTATGGTCTTCTTCCGGCCCCGGCAGGGTAACGATCAAGCCGCCGGATACGGTATGAGCGAGCCGATGCATATCGTAAATCTGGGTGGCCAACAGCAACTTACCGATATTAGCAAATACCGGTTCCGGCATTATCACCCCGGCCGAATCGGAGACGGCGTAGACGGAGGCCGCCACACCACAGGCGAAAAAGCCTTCGACGATCTGGATCAGCGCCACCATCGCCTCGCGTAAATGCGCGGTCTGATCGAGATCCAGGCCATTGGCCTCGCTCATCAATACCCCCGCACCGATCAACAAATCGCCAAATCCAGCCCTGGCTCCGATGCAAGTATGCCGATGATGGCTGGCGTACTGATGGATGAGATCGCCGGAATGATGCCATTCACCCGCCAGAAATACGCGATCCCAGGGCACGAACACCCGGTCGAAAATGGCCACGGCGGTGGATTGGCCGTAGCGGGCGCTGAATATGGCTGCCGGTTCGCCGGGCCGACCCGCTGGGCGGGCGATGAGCGTCAAATTCTCCGCATCCACCGGCACCGCGCAACATACGGCATAAGCGGCATCGGCTTCGCTCATGTTCCGACCCGGAAGCACCAGCAGTTCATGCATGTAGGGCGCGCCGGTGATGATCGCCTTGACCCCGGAAATGACAATACCGTCCGGGCGCCGCTCAACGATCCGCAGGTAGACATCTGGATTGGTTTGCTGGTAGGGCCGCAGGGCGCGATCACCCTTACCATCGGTCATCGCCACGCCCAGGCTGAGATCCTCGGCGTACACCCGTTCGAGATAGGCATGAAACCGTTGGCCGTAGTCGGTGCCACCTTCTGCATCCAATCGTGTGACGGTCTGCTGAATAGCCGACAGCGCATCACCACCCAAATAGCGCTGGGCGCAGCCGGTTTCCTGGCAGACCAACCGCACCGCTTCCAACTTGTCGAGCAGATCCTGAATCGAAGCGGGAATGGCGATCATCCGGTTAACCGGCTGGTCGCCTGCGAACCGTGGACAATGGGCCCGCAGCAACGTGGCGTGATCCTCTCGCAACGCCCAATCATAAGTCAGTGCCACGCCATTGATGCCAGGCACTAATAGAGGTTCGTCGCTGACCGATTCGACTTGCTGACCTTGGATAAATACCCGAGGACGATAGCGCCGCAGCGATTCACGATAATCCTGACCGGACATGAGCATGAGAGTCTCTCCCGCAAGAGGGTTAGAGCACTGCAAACCGTTCCGACGCCGCGTCTTAGTCCTTCTCGCGCCGGGAAGAAATCTCGTGTGGGGCTGAAGACGGTAATTCTTTCAAGATCCGGGTACCGGTAACCAGTGCCTCGGCATAAATCCGGCGCAGAATCTCTGCATCTGGCGCGCCACCGCCCTGCCGATTGGCGAAATAATAAGCTGCTGCCTTGCCCAGAGCGTAGGTGGTCGCACCGCTCATAGTTGCACCCCACACCACACCGACCGTCTGCCCCCAACCGGGAATCAGCTTGACCACCTCTCGACCCAGGAGCCGTGCGATATAACCCACCCCGATACCCGCACCGAGTAAGCCAAGAAATTCGGATACCCGCTGTACGTCCCAGTCCTGTTGGTACAATTTGGCCAGCACGCGCAGCAAATTGGCCTGCACTGCAGGTACACCGACCAAGTCTACCAGCGGCAACGCACCGATGCCGCCCGCTGCTAGAGCATGACCGACGATATGCGGATGCGCAGCGCGCTCGTAGACATCGCGCACGCCGGAATCACCGCGTAACATCGCCTGTAAACCCAAGGCCGAAACCACTTCAATGGCGTCCCACAACGCTTCCAAACCATAGTTCACCGGCTCCCAGCCATCCTCGGGCAGGGTCAGATCGACAGCGACCCAATGCACTGGAGCCGAACCCGGCAGCGTACCCAAGCGATCCCGCTGGGCACGCAAGGCACGGCTGAGATTGGAGGGCACCGTCGGTGGCCAGGGTTCCTGCTGGTATGGATAAGGCTGGATATGCACACCATCGGGTGGATAGAGTTCGTGCAAACCGGTCTGAGCGATCAGCACTGGCCATTCTGGATGTCGACGCCGCACCGCACGCAGTACTGTATAGACCGCATCTTGGCGAACATCAGCGACTTTCATCACTCCAAACAGCAAATGGGCCTGCTGCTCGCAGTAATCAATATCCTCGCTCGGATCATAGGCCACCTCGCCCAAGCCACGGGTGTCGAGAAAACGCACCACAGGCGCTTCAGCGGGAAAATCGTAGAAACGGGCAGTACGGGTACAGGGCTGAAAACCATTACCGATTTCGGTGGCGTCACTACCGGTCAGAGCACGAACGATGGAGGTTTTGCCGGCTTGCGTCTTGCCAATCAACCACAGTACCGGTAAAGGCTGTCGCGTCCGCGCCTCGCGCACAGCCCGATCCAATTGCCCAGTATCGACGCTTGGGTTTAGCAACGCCTCGCGCAGGCGACGCCAGTAATCCGGCCAATTCGATTGAAATGCCATCCCAATCCCTTACACCTTATCATTCAAATGAATAGGAGTTATGTAGCTGCCTGCGGATAACGATATTAACTTATTGACTTTCTAAGCATAATAAACAGAGCTGATGCTATTTAGAAAAGGTAGAATTTTTAAAATTGAGATTTTTCGAGGTTCCCTTACCTAAGCACAACCCTTGGAGTCACTTGTATGAAAATGAAGAAAACTCTCATCCGCCTGTCCGCCGTCTATGCGGCATCGTGCCTATTCGGCACGGCCTTGGCCGCACCGGAGACTTATATCCTGGACAACGATCACACCTTTCCCCGTTTTTCCTATAGCCACTTCGGCTATTCAACGCAATTGAGTCGCTTCGACAAGACCTCTGGGTCGATTGTTATCGACCGTGCCGCCAAGACCGGTTCCGTAGATGTAACCATCGATACCACCTCGGTGAGCACCGGCTCAACCGTATTCAATGAACACATTCAGGCATCGGATTTCCTGGATACTGCGCAATATCCGATCGCCACCTTCAAATCCAGCATGATGGAGTTCCAAGGCGAGACGCCAGTGGCTGTAACGGGCAATTTGACTCTCAAGGGTATCACCAAGCCGATCACCTTGAAGATCAATTCCTTCAAATGCATGCCTAATCCCATTCTGCAAAAGGATGCGTGTGGGGCCGATGCCACGGGCAAGATCAAACGCAGCGATTTCAACATGGGCAAATACGCGCCCAATGTAGGCGATGAAGTTACGCTATCTATCGCGGTGGAAGCGTTGAAACCCTGAGCGAGCGCACTTGGTCACCCTCGCTCCAACGGTGGCTTGGCGTGAGGTTATAAGATAAAGACCCAAAGTTGCTTTTGGTGTTAAAAAAATGCCCCCCTTGTCATCTCAAGGAGGGCATGGAACCGACTGGCGCAAAATACCAGAATACCGTTTATTGCTAGCGTTTAGCGCTTAGCATCTAGCGCCATTGTTCATCACGACCCTGACGTGGCGGTGGCGGTGCGTAGTTATCACCATTATCGTCATCCTCGTTCCAAAAGCGGTTGCGCTGCCCACGCCCACCTTCGCACCGGATCACACCCTGACGGCAGAGCGTCTTGCGCCAAGC
>JACSSB010000167.1 GCA_014879435.1 Phycisphaerales bacterium | reverse complement strand
CTGGGTAAAAATATCTAGGATCAAGGGGTTACCCGGCCCATTACTCGAACACCGCAGAGAACGCCCGAATCAAATCATCAGTAAATTGTGTTGAGATTATAACTCTTCTGCTTCAGCTTTGCTAAGCGCAGCGTCTACTTTTTGCAATAAATCCTCGACCTGGCGGTTGATCAGAAGATCCGCTTCGGACGATAAACGACGCTGCCGCAGTAACTCATTGCTGACATTGAGCGCGGCCATCACCGCTACTGCTTCCAAGCTCAGCAGCTTGCTGGTGCAATCGCGAACCTCACGCATCCGCTCATCGAGATAGCGGGCTGCCTCCAATAAATCATCACGTTCGGAGGGTCGACAAGCAAAACGATACTCGCAACCGATCAGTTCTACAGAGACACTCACAGTTTTTTGGCTCACAGCGCTTGCTCCAAACCTTTCAAACGCAAGACCATGGCTTCGATACGAGAACGCGATTGCACATTTTGTTCGCGCAGAGCCACGCATTCCGCCTGTAAAACCTGATTTTGCTCGCGTAGAAGGCGATTATCCCCCTGCAAACGCTCGCATAATGCAACCAGACGCTCTAAGCGTTCGGCCAGAATGGCCAAACCGGTCGCAGCGGTTTCGGGGATATTTTCTAGGTCGCCCATTTCGACAGGCACGACGGTTTGGTATAGATCATCGGTTTCCATGATGAATACTATAGAGCGCTCATTCTAACCGGGTCAATTTTCTGCCCGCTTTCAGGCTCAAGGTCGGGATGTTAGGATTGCCCGCCGCCGCATCGTTTCACCGTGCAGGAGTTCTCCCGATGCTTGCTAGTCATTCCTCCGTATTCGAGCGCCTGACCCAACTTCTCGACCCATTCAACCCTGCTGAACTGCATGGATTGCTGTGTGGTCTGCTGTGCGTCAATCCGCGTCTGAGCGGTGAGCAATGGTTGACCCATGTCCACCAGCAATTGGATGACGGAGAGGAGCTGCCCGCATCCACCGAAGATCCGCTACGAAAGTTATTTGAATATGGCACTGCCCAACTAAACGACACCGATGGCTCGGTCATGCCTTTGTTGCCCGAAGATGAAGCCCCCTTGCGTCAGCGTGCTGACGCGCTCGGTGCTTGGTGCCAGGGCCTACTGTTTGGTCTCGGCTTGGGTCTGGGCCCGGTGGACCGACAAAATGCTTTATCTGCGGAAAGCCAGGAATTTCTACGGGATACGGCCGAAATCGCCAGGGTCGGTTTTGAAGCCGAGGATGCGACCGAAGCCGATGAAACCGCCTACGCCGAAGTGGTCGAATATCTGCGGGTCGGACTGCTGATCGTTCAAGCGGACTTAGGTCACTCCACCACTCGCCCGCACTGATCCCGGAATCCACCGCTCATGCTCGCTCGCACCATACCACCCCAGGTTTTCGCCCGTCGTCGTCGTGCGCTGATGGAATGCATGGGCCCAGACTCGGTTGCCCTGTTACCCGCCGCACCAATGGCTTCACGCAACCGTGATATCCATTATCCCTATCGCCAAGACAGCGATTTTTATTATCTGACGGGCTTTCCCGAACCGGAAGCCATTGCGGCGCTGATTCCTGGCGATGAACAGGAATTTCTGCTGTTCTGCCGCGAGCGCGATCCGCAAATGGAAATCTGGCATGGGCGCCGTGCTGGACCACGAGGTGCGGTGGAGCGTTATGGCGCCAACCATGCGTATCCCATCGCCCAGTTGGATAAACTACTGCCGCCACTGCTGGAAAACCGCGAGCGGGTATTCTATGCCATCGGCTACAACCCCGATTTCGATCAGCAAGTTATGGCTTGGGTCAATCAGGTCCGTGGCCAAGCGCGCACCGGTGTGCGTGCTCCCATCACCTTCATCGCTCTGGAACACCTGCTACACGCCATGCGGCTGCGCAAGGAGCCTGAGGAAATCGCGGTGATGCGCGAATCTGCCCGCATCGCTTGCGAGGCGCATCGCCGCGCCATGCGTGCCTGCCGTCCGGGCCTGATGGAATACCAGATCGAGGCGGAAATTCTTTACACCTTTCAGCGCAACGGCGCGGGCTGGTCCTACCCGACCATCGTCGGTGGCGGCGATAATAGTTGTATCCTGCATTACATCGAAAACAACGCCGAATTACATGATGGCGACCTGCTACTGATCGATGCGGGTGCCGAGCTGGACGGTTATGCTTCCGATATCACCCGCACCTTCCCGGTCAACGGCCGCTTCTCCGGTGAGCAACGCGCTATCTACGAATTGGTGCTGGCTGCGCAAAAAGCCGCGATTGATCAGGTCCGCCCTGGCCGCCGTTTCAATGATCCGCACGATGCGGCAGTTCGCGTCTTGACCGAAGGGCTGGTCGCACTCGGTCTGCTGGAAGGCGACGTCAACGAACTGATCGATAACGAACAGTACAAGCAATTTTACATGCACCGCACCGGCCACTGGTTGGGCATGGATGTCCACGATGTTGGGGATTACAAAATTGGTGATAATTGGCGAGTCTTTGAGCCGGGTATGGTCACCACTATCGAACCCGGCCTGTATATCCCTGCCAACAGCAAGCGCCTGGAAGAACACTGGGCCCGGCTCGGCGTTCGACTGGAAACCGAGTTGGAGGAGCGCTGGTGGCGGATCGGTGTACGCATCGAAGATGATGTACTGGTCACCGCCGATGGCAATGAAGTGCTAACCACAGCGGCACCCAAGGAAATCGACGAGATCGAAGCGTGGATGCGGGAGGGCGGATGAACGCTGTGGACTACGATCTGATCATCATCGGTGGTGGTATGGCGGGAGCCAGTCTGGCCTGCGCATTGGCCGATCAAAACTTGCGCATCGGCCTGGTCGAAGCTGCGCCCCTCACCGCTAGCGCGCATCCGAGCTATGACGACCGCGCCATCGCCCTAGCACAGGGCACCAAGCGGATTTTTCAGACTCTGGGCTTGTGGGAAACACTCGCCACCACCGCCACTCCGATCCATCAAGTGCATATCTCCGAACGCGGTGGACCGGGTTTTGCCCACCTCGACTGCCGCGATGAAGGTGTAGAGGCATTGGGTTATGTGGCCGAGGCGCGACTGATCGGCATGGCCTTACTGGCACGGTTACCGAACCTATCTCAGGTGGATCTACTCTGCCCGGCCCGGCTGGAAACCGTAACCATTGAAGCAGATGCTGCCCGGATCGGTATCCGCCTCGACGACCAACGGATGGTGGAGCTGCGCACCCGACTCTTGGTAGCCGCCGATGGTGCCCGTTCGCCGGTGCGAGAACAACTCGGCATTGGCGCTCTGCGCTGGGAATATGGCCAACAAGCAATCATCGCCAACGTCACTCCGACCTTGCCGCATCATCATGTGGCCTATGAGCGTTTCACTGCGGAGGGACCGTTGGCGCTGTTGCCGATGCGCGATGATCGCTGTGCGGTGGTCTGTGCGGTGGATGAGGCCGAAGTGATGGCAATCCTCGCACTCGATGACGCCGAATTCATCGCCCTGCTGCATCGGCGTTTTGGCGAGCGGCTGGGACCGTTCTTGCGTGTGGGCCGCCGCCAAGCTTATCCGCTGTTTCTATTGAAAGCCCGCGAACATGCTCGTCAACGGGTAGCAATTCTCGGTAATGCCGCCCACACCTTACATCCTATTGCCGGACAAGGCTTCAATCTTGGTATCCGCGACGTGGCGGTGCTGGCGGAAGTGGTTACCAATGCCCATCGCTCCGGTGAAGATATCGGCGATCTTACGGTGCTGAATCGCTACGCCGACTGGCGCCGTTGGGATCAGCGAAAAACCATCGCCTTTACCGATGCGCTAAATCGACTATTCGCCAATCCACTGCCACCGCTGCGCGCTGCCCGCAATCTGGGCCTGCTGGCTTTCGATCTGGCGCCGCCACTCAAGCATTGGTTTGCTCGTCATGCCATGGGTCTGGATGGACGAGTACCAAAACTGGCGCGAGGACTGACGCTGACGGCCTCATCTTCAGGGACAACACTGCCATGAATCCTATGGATTACGATCTCATCATCGCTGGTGGCGGCATGGTTGGCTCGACGCTGGCCTGTGCACTGGGCGATGCCGATCTTAGGATCGCCCTGCTGGAAAGTGCCCCACTGGAACGCATCCGGCCAAGCCCGGAAATCGATCTGCGCGTTTCTGCCATCAATCGCGCTTCGCAACGCATATTCGCGGCAATCGGGGCCTGGGATGGGATGACTGCCTGGCGAGTCAGCCCCTTTCGCGACATGCGCGTGTGGGACGCGGGCGGCTTCGGTCAGATTCACTTCGACAGCGCCACTCTTGGCGAACCGCTACTGGGTTGGATCATCGAAAATCGAGTGATTCAGTATGCCCTTTTGGAGCGAGTGCAGCAGCTACCGACGGTGGATCTGCTGTCTCCGGTGACGCTGGAAACCGCTTGGCCCCTAGATACAGGTGGCTGGCAGGTACGACTGAGCGATGGGCGCGAATTCACCACACGACTGCTGATCGGTGCGGACGGTGCCCAATCCAAAGTGCGAGAGCTGGCTCAAATCGGTACCCAAGGCTGGAGCTACGACCAAAAAGCCCTCGTGGCCAAGGTGCGTACCAGCGAACCGCATCAGGAAACCGCTTGGCAGCGATTCTTAGCGTCTGGGCCACTCGCATTTCTGCCACTGCACGATGGATCTTGTTCCATCGTTTGGTCCACCACGCCGGAACGTGCGGACCAACTATTGGCACTGGATGAATACGATTTTGCGCAGATGCTGGCAGAAGCATTCGATCATCGGCTGGGTGCGATCATCCAAGTGGGGCCACGTGGCGCCTTCCCTCTGCGGCTACAACATGCCCGCAGCTATATTAAACCGGGCCTCGCCTTGATCGGTGATGCTGCTCATGTGGTTCATCCGCTGGCCGGACAAGGCGTGAATCTGGGATTGCTAGATGCGGCGACGTTGGCCGAGGTGCTGCAAGACGGTCTTAGCGCCGGTCACGAACTCGGTGCGCTTCGCGTGTTGCGCCGCTACGAACGCTGGCGCAAGGGCGATAACCTACTGATGTTGGGTGCCATGGAGGGTTTCAAGCGACTATTTGGCTATACCCTGCCGCCGGTGCGGCTACTGCGAAATCTTGGCCTTAGCGTAACTGATGCCACCGACTTCCTGAAAAATCGTATTACTCGCCGAGCAATGGGACTGGAAGGCGATCTGCCGAAACTGGCCCAGATGACGCACTGAGATCCCATGTCTGAGTACCCCCTCTGTCGCCTGGACGACCTTGTCACCGGCCAAAGCAAAGGCATTGCGATTCATCCGACTTCTCACTATGCCGACATCTTGATCGTGCGTACCCAGTCTGGCGCGGTGTACGCCTATCATAACCATTGCCCGCATACCAATGCGCCGATGGAATGGGAACCCGACCGCTTTCTGGATTACACCGGCACAGCCATTCAATGCGGTATTCATGGCGCGCTGTTTCGCATTGAAGACGGTTATTGTGTTTCTGGGCCCTGTGTCCGGCAATCGCTACAACCGATTAAACTGATCGAGCGGGACGGCTGGCTGATCGCACTCGATCTCCAGGGGCGTGACGGTGGCTGAAGCTCCGGTTATCCAGGTCGAGAATCTGCGCAAGTATTACGGGCCAGTACGGGCCGTCGATGGGATCAGTTTCGATATCGCCCGTGGCGCTACTTGCGCCCTGCTCGGTGGCAATGGCGCTGGCAAGACCACCACCATCGCCATGCTGCTGGGCCTACTGCTGCCGACTGACGGTCGAATGCACATTCTCAGCGAGGAAATGCCACGCCACCGTGATCGGGTACTGCCACGCATGAACTTCTCTTCGCCTTATGTCGATCTCCCCCAACGGCTGACCGTGGTAGAAAATTTGACGGTCTATGCCCGCCTGTATGGTGTATCTCAGGTACGCCAGCGACTGGCCATATTAGGAAGAGATCTGGATATCGACGCTTTCTTCCAGCGACCCTACGGTAGCTTATCCGCTGGCCAGAAAACCCGAGTGGCACTGGCCAAAGCTTTGCTGAATGAGCCGGAAATTTTACTACTCGACGAACCGACCGCCTCGCTCGATCCGGATACCGCTGACCGAATGCGCGGTATCTTGACCGATTACCAGCGCCGCAGCGGGGCAACGCTGCTGCTGGCATCCCACAACATGAGCGAGGTGGAGCGGCTCTGTGATCAAGTGATCATGCTGCGGACTGGACAGATCGTCGCCAGCGGTGCGCCGCACGAACTCATCCGCCGCTACGGTCGTAAGGATATGGAGGAAGTCTTTCTCGATATTGCCCGTGGTATTCAAAACGGCGAGTTACTCGAATGAGTGGGCTATCACTGCGGCGCATCGGCGCACTGGCACTACGCTATCTCTATCTGTTGCGTCGTTCTTGGATTCGCATCATTGAACTGGCCTACTGGCCCACCGTACAGATGATTCTATGGGGATTCATCACCCGCTATCTGGCCGGCCACAGCGATGTGTTGGGACAAACAGCCGGGCTACTGCTCTCGGGCGTACTGCTGTGGGATATCCTGTTTCGCAGCCAGTTGGGCGTCTCGGTGGTGTTCTTCGAGGAGTTGCATGCCCGTAATCTGGCACAGTTATTCGTCAGTCCGTTGCGGCCGATTGAGCTGATCCTGGCCCTCATGTCGATCAGTCTGGTTCGCACACTAATCGGGGTTGGCGTAGCAGTGGCACTCGCGCTGCCATTTTACGATTACAACCTGTTCGCATTGGGACTGCCGCTGGTAGGCTTCTTTCTCAACCTAGTGCTGATGGGCTGGACCATTGGTCTACTGGTTTCGGCCTTAGTCTTACATCACGGCATGGGTGCGGAAAGTATTGCCTGGGCTGTTATTTTTGCCTTAGCGCCGCTATGTGGCATCTATTACCCCATTGCCACCCTACCCTATTGGCTACAACCACTGGCCTGGACCCTACCAGCCAGCCACGTATTCGAGGGCATGCGGGCGGTGTTATTGGATCATGCGTTCCGACTGGACTACTTCCTATATGCTCTACTGCTGAACAGCATCTATCTCAGCCTGGGAATCAAGACATTTTTGGCAGCCGTTCATCAAGCGCGTGAACGGGGATCACTGTTGCAATCAAGTGAATAATTTCACTCCTCATTCACAGATTTAATAAAAAAAGTTACATTTCTAATCCATTAGAACCCCTCGCCTCCAAGCCTAAAGAACGGTTTTTCCAAGAGATCTATGCGCAAGAAGCTAATACAGGTTACTCCTAGCGAGGATAGCTCTTCCTGTTGGTACCGGATGCGCTCTTTACTTCAATCTCTAAACAGATAGCACTCCTAAGTGACTATAGGAAAAAACCAATCAAAAATAAAAATAACATCATGAATAATAAAAATAAATTTACACTCAACGACAATTCATAACCCGCATTTATTTTGGATTATCAAGCGATCCTTCATCTTTACATCTTGAATTTTAGCCATTATTACCTACAATTGGCCGGTGGTTGTCTCCGTCATCATGATAGTATCGGCTCACCAATGCGAAGAACCCTATAGCATGTGTTAACTAATTTTTACAATATTTTGCAAATATTATAAAATTCACACAAATCAGCATGGGCTAAGACATGGTATTAGGTAGATTTTCAGGTACGAGCCGGACGACAGCGACGCCAAACCACTCCATGATCCGTGGGAGCGTCATCATCAAGAATGCAATCGAAATCCAACATCCTATTCAAACAGCCCCTCAGGATAACGAATAGAAATATGGAAGGAGCAGAAGGAGTCGAGATCGTATGAGCGAGAAGAAATCCTTCGGGGTCGGCTTAATCGGAATTCCTGATAACGAGCGGAATGTCTTGAAGAATATTTTCAAGCTCTCGTTATATCGCCCTTATACCTATTCCTTTGCCGCCGCCGGGGAACCAATTCAAATCCTGTTGGTCGATGGGGAGAACCCTGAAGCCTTAGCAGAATGGCGATCATTCAAGCTGCCACCGGCCAACCAGGGCGGAGCCGCCCCACTACTAACCGTCCTGATAGCCAAAGAACAATCATCGAGCGAGCAACCCTATTTCATTCGTCGACCCTTTGTCGCTACGCGTGTATTGACCGTACTGGATCAGGCTGCAGGCCAACTTGCTACCACTACCACTCAAGAACGCGTCATTGGCGGAGAAGCTCAAACCACGGATGTATCTGCCACTAGTGCCCCCTTATTCACAGCATTGGTGGTAGACGATAGTAGCACCGTCAGAAAGCAAGTCGAACTGGAATTAAAGTTGCTTGGTATTCATACTGATACCGCTGAATCTGGAGAAGAGGCTTTTACTCTATTGAGCCATAATGACTACGATATTATCTTTCTAGATGTCATATTACCCGGAGTCGATGGCTACCAAATCTGTAAAACTATTAAGAAAAACAAAGCCAAGAAAAAAACACCCGTTATTATGTTAACGAGCAAATCATCTCCTTTTGATCGGGTCAAAGGCGCATTAGCTGGCTGCGACACCTATCTAACCAAACCCGCCAAACAAAATGCCTTTCAAAAGGTAGTGAAGAAATATCTGAACCATTCTTGAGTGAGCTCAAAATCGGTTATTGTCCTAGCCTTTGAATTGACCCAAGAATGATTCTTACCATAATAATAATTGGTATCATACTCCAGTAAGACAATGAGTTTGAGGAAATTTCCATGTCAGAAAGAAAAGTCCTTGTCGTTGATGATTCCCCAACGGATTTGGCGAACATCAAAAATATTCTCAATGAGGCAGGCTATGCTACCGTCACCGCTACTAGTGGTAAGGAAGCTATCGAGAAAGCCACAGCTGAAAAACCGGACTTGATCTTCATGGATATCATCATGCCCGATATGGATGGCTATGCCGCCTGCCGCTCATTGAATAATCAAGCGGAAACCAAAAACATCCCAGTCGTTTTTGTAACCAGTAAACACCAGAAAGCTGACCGCCTATGGGCGCAGATGCAAGGTGGTAAGGGATTTGTCACCAAACCCTATACAGCTGATGCAATTACCGATCAGTTGAAAGCTTTCTTATAAGCAGCTCCGGCCCTTTGGGAATTTCGATGAATAACGATAAAACCAGTCGAACTCCCCGACGCTGGTTGCCACCTAGTGCTGCGCTCAATCGCTTCAAGCCACCTCCCGGAATTACGGGCGGTCTTGTCGCAGTTGAGCGTCGGCGTGCACGATATGGTTTTCGGATCGGCGATATTGGTTTACTGATTAACCAGGACACTACCAGCGAGGTATTGGAGCGATGGGTAGTTTATCCATTGCCTAACGTACCACCTTGGTTCTTGGGCGTGATCAATCTGCGCGGCAATCTAGTACCGATATTTGATGTAAAGCATTTTTTACAATTAGAAGAAAATATTCGAGAGAAGCACTGGCTGTTGATTCTGGATCGGGGTGAGAACGCGGTGGGTCTGCTTATCGATGGCCTACCTCAGGCTGTAACAATTCAACAAACACTGACTCGATTACCACCCTTGCCAGCGATGTTAGGATCTCACGTCACAAAAGCGCATGTTCAAGAAGGCCGGATATGGTTGGAATTTACTCATCACGATTTCTTTAAGGCACTTAGCCAACGTATTGCTGGATCACGCTAATTTTGGCAAAACCACTTCTCTGCTTGGCATGAATTCACGGCAATGAAATCCTCAAGAAGCCTCTTTAAACAGAATAAACTCGATTTTCCCTCTCACGATAAAGTGGGATCTCTTAACTATCCTTATAATCAAGGGATACTTATGAAAAATCGATTCTGCTTTCCAAAGGTTCTGTATCCTAATAGGGTTCCATCTCGTTGGTGGATGCTGAGTTATCTGCTCGTTATGATACTGTTAACGGGTGGGCCAAGTGCGATTATGCCTAACGCTCTGGCCCAAGACCAAGGTATCGATAAGACAACCCTTCGGATCGGTGGGGTGATGGCGCTGGAAGGCCCTGCGATGGGACTCGGCCAAAATATGAAGGCGGGTATCGATGCGGCAATTAAAGGCGTGTCGATTCAGGGGCGCAACATTGAGTTTAGCGTACTCAATGATTCCTATAACCCGCCGGACACGATAAAAGCCACCAAGGAATTAATTCGTGAGGGAATTTTTGCAATGGTGGGTAATGTAGGCACCCCAACAGCCAAGGTTTCCTTGCCTATCCTAGCCGAACAAAAAATTCCTGCAGTCGGTTTTTTCACAGGTGCTGACCTGCTGCGACCAGGTGTTGGTGCCATTATCAACTACCGCGCCAGCTACGCCCAGGAAATCGCCACGGTTATCAAAGCCGCCTTGCAAGCCGGGGTCAAACCCCGTCAAATTTGTGCATTTGTACAGAATGACAGTTATGGTATGGCTGGCGTGACCGGCGTCATCATGGCGCTGGATAAACAACCAGAAGCCGCTGAAATTATTGCAAAGCTAAAACAAATCCGCGCTATCCCTGATGAAGATCCAGCGCGTAACAATATTGGCCCAGTTGGCGTATACCCTCGTAACACCGTGCTGGTACGCGATGGCTATAAGTCTCTTAAGCAATGGGAAGAGACATCCCATGATCACTGCCGTCTGGTGGTCACTGTTGGAGCTTACAAACCGATAGCCAACTTTATGGCTTATGCCCGAAAACTTAAACAAGAACCATGGATCATTAGTGCGGTTTCCTTTACTGGCGCTGAAAGTCTGCGGGATGAATTTCGCGAATTTGATATTCGAGACAACATCATCATGACCCAAGTTGTACCTGCGCTGGATTCATCATTGCCGATCGTCGAAAACGCTCGTAAGGCGCTGGGTGATCAATTTGGATATAACTCACTGGAAGGCTATATCGTCGGAAAAATGTTTCTGGCAATTCTCGATAAAGCTGGAAGTACACCCACTCGTGAACGCTTTATCGAAGCCGCACGTGGCCAAAAATTCGACTTAGGTGGATTGACGCTTGATTTCACCGATAGCAATCAAGGTTCCGATTTTGTACTATTGACCTTACTACAAGGACAGGATTTTAAAGTGATCAAATCGAACTATGTTGAGAAACTATTCACCCAATAACTTCTAATAAATTTAATAGAAATTCTACTAAACCGTCAGCTATAAACCGGAGATATCTTAATCAATCGATCGGTTTTGACGTGGTTTGATCATTGAACTGAGGTAAAATTGCTATGGGCGGTCAGAAAATCAATTCGCGTTTGAGTGCTACGGTTATTGCACAGTTTTTAGTTCTGGTAATCATAGGATTTCTCGCCTATCTCGGTATGAACCGTATTAGCAATGCCTTGATCGATATCAATCAAGGGTTTGTTGAACAGGTTAGCTTGGAACGGCTAGGCGAAACACTCCGCGATGATTTGCTGAAAGTAGTTAATAATGCTGCTCGAAATATTAG
>JACSSB010000390.1 GCA_014879435.1 Phycisphaerales bacterium | reverse complement strand
TAAGCGCCAGCGCCAGATTGACGGCGGTGGTGGATTTACCGACACCACCCTTGCCAGAGGCCACGGCAATGATGTTGCGCACACCCGGCATCGGTTTCAGCCCCTTTTGTACCTCGTGGGCGATAATCTTGCTTTCTACCCGGATCGTCACCTCACCGCCGCCCAATGGCGCCAGTCGTTCGCGCAGGGCGGCGATCAAGGTCTCCTGATAACCTGCCGCTGGAAATCCCAGTTCTACATCAATCTCGATCTGGTCGGTTTCGATCCGAATATTCTTGATGCACTTAGCGCTGAGCAGATCCTGTTCCAGATAGGGATCGATATAGCTCTTGAGGACATTTTCCACATCGGCGCGCGATACAGCGGTCATAAGCGTGCTCTCTCCTAACAATATTAAATAAGTGGGATTCGGTTCCGTAAAATTCAGACGCCGACACGTCTCTTGCGCCCGATAAAATCGTTCAATATCCGACAATATCCGAGCAAGCGGCGTTGTCGGGCGGGATCGAATGTTGGGCGGACTTGGGTGAGTACTATGCTCAGCGGATGACAGTTATGCGCTAATACTGCTAACGTAGCGGTCTTTCCGAACGACCGCAATGATCCGCACCATGAGCAAGCCAATTCGCCGCATCCTTGTCACCAGCGCCCTGCCCTACGCCAACGGTCCTATCCATATTGGCCATCTGGTCGAATACATCCAGACCGACATCTGGGTGCGCTTCCAGAAACTGCGTGGCCACGAATGCTACTACCTTTGCGCCGATGACGCCCACGGCACCCCGATCATGCTGCGTGCCGAACAGGATGGCGTGACCCCGGAACAATTGATCGAACGCATCTGGCGCGAGCATCGCGCTGACTTTTCCGATTTTCTGATCGAATTCGACAATTATTACTCCACGCATTCTCCCGAATGCCGTCATTATGCCGAATTGATCTATAACCGATTGAACGCGGCCGGTTCTATCAATCGCCGGGTCATCACCCAAGCCTACGATCCAGAAAAACAGATGTTCCTGCCGGATCGCTACATCAAGGGCGAATGCCCACGCTGTGGCACCCCGGATCAATACGGCGACAGTTGCGAAAATTGCGGCGCTACCTACTCTCCCACTGAGCTAAAAAATCCCCGTTCGGTGGTATCTGGCGCGACGCCGATCACCAAGGAATCGCTGCACTTCTTTTTCAAGCTGACCGATTTCGAGGCCATGCTGCAAGAGTGGATCGCCAGCGGACCGATCCAGCCGCAGATGATCAACAAGCTCAACGAATGGTTCACTGCGGGCTTGCAGGAATGGGATATCTCCCGCGATGCGCCTTACTGGGGTTTTGAAATCCCGGATGCGCCCGGCAAATATTTCTATGTCTGGTTGGATGCGCCGATTGGCTACATGGCCAGCTTCCAGAACTTCTGCGACCGCGTCGGCCTGAATTTTGACGATTTTTGGGGACCGGACAGCAGTGCCGAGGTCTACCACTTCATCGGCAAGGACATCGCCTACTTCCATATCCTGTTCTGGCCCGCAGAATTGACCGGTGCCGGTTTCCGCAAGCCGACCGCCGTACATTGCCATGGCTTTTTGACCGTAGATGGCCAAAAGATGTCGAAGCGGCGCGGCACTTTCATCAAAGCCCGCACCTACCTCAATCATTTGCAACCGGAATATCTGCGCTACTACTTCGCGACCAAGCTGAGCGATGGTATCGACGATCTCGACCTCAACCTCGAAGATTTCCTGCACCGGGTCAATAGCGATTTGGTCGGTAAGTTGGTCAATATCGCCAGTCGTGGCGCCGGTTTCATCACCCGCCGTTTCGAGGGTCGGTTGGCCGATCAGTTGGCCGGGCCGGAGCTGTATGCCGAATTCGTCGCCGCCAGAGAATCCATCGCCCAAGCCTACGAGCGGCGGGAATTCTCTCGGGCCATGCG
>JACSSB010000090.1 GCA_014879435.1 Phycisphaerales bacterium | reverse complement strand
CCGGAATCGAATTTCGTTTCCGCATCGAACAGCGGCGCACCACAACACACGCAGCGGTAAACACCCGGCTCGTGACAGTCGTAGTATTCTCCAGTGAAGGCCGGTTCTGTGCCCTTCTGACGGCAGATTCGATACTGCTCCGCAGTCAATTGTGCGCGCCATTCGGCATCGGTCTTGTCGATCTTGGAACTCATCGTTGCTCCTGAAATAGTGAAATCCACGTCCGATAGACCACAACCACTCGAATTGGTGTCAAGCCACCGCACCCTCAGGCTGCTCGCCCGCTCGTTTCTCCAGCGCCTCCCAGACGTGCTCGGCCAAACCTACACCGACCTCGTTATAGGCCAGGAAAGTCATGTCAGCACCCGCTGCCTTCAGCGCTTGCTCTTCTTCGGGATAAGTGCTGACCGCACCGATCAGCCCATGAAAACCGTGCCGTCGCAATTGGCGGGCAGCGATATTCTTTGCTTCCCGATCCGGCATCGCCAAGACCACCGCCTTGAGGTTATCCAACCGCAAGCGATGCCAGAATCCTGGATCTTCGGCGTCGGCATAGACCACCCGTCGCCCTTCATGCAGATGGCGTTCAACCTTGACCATATCCGAATCGATGCCGGACACGATCAACACCTTATGATGACTCGGAACATTCTGGCGCTTCTTCAAAAAATCATAGGCGGCAGTTCCGGCATGACCCATGCCAAGAATCAGAATCTGGGTGCTACCTAGCGATACCGGTTGTTCGTCGGGATGGTGATCGGGCCGCTCAAAGCGGACCAATTGCGGCTCCAAACGCTCGAACAGGACATGGGCAAAACGGTTCAGCGGCGCGGCAATCACGAAGGACAAGGCCACAGTAATCGCCAGCAACACCAGCCATTCGGAATTCAGTTGCCCAGTACCGACCATAAACTTCACCACGATCAACGCAAATTCACTGTAGCTGGCCAGCGCCAATGCGGTCAGAAAGGCGGTGCGGGCGCGTAACCGGAAGGCGATCAGAATGAAGAAAAATAGTGCTGCCTTGAGCGGCAATAACAGTGCTAGCAGCAACGCTCCACCCAGCGTAGTCAGGCTCGGCCAACCTTCCAGACCGATCTGCAAAAAGAAGCCGACCAGTAATACTTCCTTGAGCGACCATAGCGCCTTAGACAGTTCCGTCGCCCGAGGATGATTCGACAGCAGCACGCCCAGCAGCAATGCGCCCAATTCCGAACTCAATCCCAGATGTTCAAAACCCAGGCCACCGACCACCAGCGCCAGCGCCAATCCGTATAACACCAGCAATTCATCGTGACCGCTCCAATCCAGCAACTTCACGACCAAAGGCTGGAGCAGCGGTAATCCCAATACCAACAAGGCCCACGGCGACGGCATGCCCACTCCGGCCACGGTCATCAATGCCAATGCCGCCAAATCCTGAATGATCAGGATACCGATGGCCATCCGGCCATGAAAAGCGCGCAGTTCCGCCTTTTCTTCCAAAGTCTTGGCCGCTAGCACCGTACTGGAAAAACCCAGGGTCACCGCCAGCAGCAGCGCTTGTTCCGTCGGCAGAGTCAAAACCGCGAGCAGGGCCAGCCCCAGTAAGGTTCCGCTGATCGCCAGATGCAGCAGCCCCCCACCCCATACTTCGGGCCGAGCCAGACTTTTGATGCGTAGCTTGAGACCCACGCTGAACAGCAGCAGCAACACCCCGGCATGCGCGATCTGTTCGAGCAACTCGCTGCCGTGCTCACCCAGAGCGTTGAGTACGAATCCCGCCGCCAGATAACCCACCAGCGGCGGCAAACCTATATGACGAAACAGCAACCCTAAAAAAAACGCAAGTGCCAGCCAAAGCGCATCCATGGATCAACAAAACTCGTAGATACCGTCTTGAGTGTCAAGGAGCGGTAGATACCGTCTTGGCAGTCAAGAGATCGGAGTCCAGTT
>JACSSB010000013.1 GCA_014879435.1 Phycisphaerales bacterium | reverse complement strand
GTCAGCGCCATCACGCAGCCGCACGAAAGGGATATCCGCCAGCATCACGTCGGCGTCTTTAGCGTTCAGTGAACTCCCTTCTTTGGTGTAGATCACCCGCTCATCGGGGCTCGGATAGAAAAAAAGCGTAGTGCATCCACCAAAATCGCTATAAACAATCCGCTGACACAACACACTCACTGGATTCTGACTCAATTCCGCCAGCACTTGCGGTAGCTCGGCGAACGAGCGCTCGCCACTGATCAAATGATCCAGCACCGGATCGTCCAACAACGCCATCACCGTAGCCAAGCGTCGCCGATGATCCCAGCGTCCGCGCTGTGCGGTGGCTACGGCGCCGACCTGGGAACTATGGATACGCAAGCGCTTGGCATGGAATGCTTCACCTAAGGGTAGGCTGACGGGTTGTGTACCGAACCAGCTGGCCTCCACCACCGTCGCCTCGAACCCAGCCAGACGCAAGGCCGTTGCCAGTCCCACAGGCGCACCACTGGCGTGAATCACTACATCCTGTTCGGCCTCCGCCTCTTCTGGCAAAGCGAAACGCACACCCAATTGCGCTGCAATCGTCGCCTTACTCAGATCTACGTCCAACAATTGCACCACGCAGCCGGGCAAGCACCCCGCCAGTCGGGCGATCAAGCAACCGACTGTGCCCGCACCGATCACCGTGATTCGATCACCGAGTCGAGGAGCAGCATCCCAAAGCACATTGAGCGCGGTTTCCAGATTGGCGCTCAGCACCGCCCGGCCAGGAGGAATGTGCTCTGGTATCGGCATCACCGCCGTCGCTGGAACCACATAACGATCCTGGTGCGGATACAGACAGAACACGATCCGACCCTGCAACGCCGCTGGGCCGACCTCGACCATCCCGACATTGCAGTAGCCATACTTCAGCGGCGCCGGAAAATCGCCTTGCTGGAAGGGGGCACGCATGGTTTGGTACTGGCTTGGCGGCACCTCGCCACGAAAAACTAGGCTTTCAGTACCCCGGCTGATACCGGTATAGAGGGTGCGCACCAACACTTCGCCGGAAATGGGTGGCGACAGAGATTCCGCGATAATCTGACCGTGACCGGGTGCTGTCAGCCAGAAGGCATGTGCGATGAGTTCTTGATTCGTAGGCATTTCGGGCAGGATACTGAAAATTAGTGTTCTGCTGGAGCGTATTCTTCAATTTTCAGTTGATGCGAGTGATCTGTGTTACCCCGAATGATCGGAACCGCCAAATCCCCACTGCGATCCCTGCTGCTCAGCGCCCTGTACAGCTTCATTCCCACGTTGTTATTGGTGGCGGGACTGGCGTTGCTTGCCGCTGATGTGCTCCATCTTCCCAATGGCTATGTTTTCCAATGTCTTGCCGCATTTATCGGACTGCTACTCGCTCTGATCCCGTTTCTACCTCAGCACCTGCCACTGATCAGCTTCGGTGCGGCCAATCGCGTCACCCTAGTGCGGGCCGGATTGGTGGCATTGGCAGCCGGCCTGATCGATCGAACCGAGATCACGCCAATGCAAGGTTGGTTCCTCGCCGTGCTCACCGTACTCGTCTTGGTGTTCGATGGAATTGACGGTTGGTTAGCACGACGGTACAGCCTACACAGCCCATTCGGCGCCCGCTTCGATATGGAAGTGGATGCTTTCTTCATCTTGATCCTGGCGATTTTAGCCGCGCAATCGGGCAAGGTCGGCGGCTGGGTGTTGCTGTCCGGCTTGCTGCGCTACGGTTTCGTCGTGCTGGGCTATGTCCTGCCTTGGCTGAATCAACCGCTACCACCACGTAAATGCCGACAAACGCTTTGTGTGTTACAAACTGCAGCGCTGGCTTTATGCCTAACCCCGCCACTGACTCCACCCTGGACAACGCTACTCGCTGCCGCCGCCTTGGGATCACTGACGCTCTCTTTCGCGGTGGATATTTATTGGCTGTGG
>JACSSB010000192.1 GCA_014879435.1 Phycisphaerales bacterium | reverse complement strand
GCGGTACACCCGCTCAAACAGCCAAGTCAAACCCCGCTCCCGCCAGCGTGATTCTTCGGCCAGAGCATCGCGGGTATAGAGTAATTCCACAGTATGCGTGGCCTGATACAAGGCCCGCGTTTCCGCCTCATCGACCGCGAAGGGCGGCCCCGCTAGCACGCGCTGATCGTACTCCAAGGTCACCAGCAACACGCGCACCCAGAGCGGCAAGAGAGTTGTGAGATGATGCGCATAGCGTTGGCGCATCGGCGGTGGCAATGCGATCAGCGAAGCACGATCATACACTCCGGCGACATCGGCCAGATGCTGCGGCTCCAGGTCGAAAAAATCACCCAGCCAGATCTGGATTTCATCGACTTCCCAGACTTCAAATGCCCCTTCCTGCCAGCGTCGTGGCTGCAACCCGTTTTCGGCAAAAAATGCCGCGACTGCGACCGGGCTGAGTTCCACACCGATCACCGGATGACCCTGGCTCGCCAGCCACAGTAAATCCAGGCTCTTGCCACACAGCGGCACGAATACGCGCTGACCAGGACACAGTTCCAAATGGCTCCAGAACTGCTGAAGATGCGTATTGATTTCTTGCTGATGAAAGCCGATTTCGGCTCGCTCCCAGCGCTCATGCCAAAATCCAGCTTCCATATCCTGAGCCTCGCCTTCAGGTGGTGCGATGTGTTGCTGCTATCGGCCACCAAGCGCGATAGGTCAGTAACATAGCCAAACCGCGTAACAGACAACGCAGATCGCGAACCAGATTGCGCTGACGGGCGTAGAAGGCATCGCTGAGCAAACGTTCCTCTCGCGGCGCATCCGCTGGCAAGAGCAATTGGGTCGGACCCAATAATCCTGCGGGCGCCTGATCGCTGACCCGTTCCCAGTCTTCCGAGCGATTCTCGGCCTGCTCCGGCGTCAACGGCTCCACACCCACCAACCGCAAATCACCGCTCACGACCGCCAGCAGGCCCGGCAGGTAGCGCAACAGTGGAATCGAAGTCGCCCACTGCCAAGCGGTGAATACCCGGCGGCGGCGCGTACCCAGTGCGTCGAACTGCAAACGGTTGCCGCGTAATTGCGTCTTACGCAAGGGGAAACTGTTGAAATTCTCGAACAAGGCGGCAGCCAACGCCAACGGCCACAACGGCAGTGATATGAGGAGCAGCAATACACCCAGCAGGCGGTTGATCGGTCCAGCCAATGTGTCGCCCAGAGTGACCTCGCGCAAATCAGCCAGCAAAAAGGTTTCGACCACCGACAATACCGCGCCGGTATCGACCCGAATCAGTTGATTCCCCCGAATGATGGCATTTTGGACGTTCAGTAGCTCGCCGATATAGGTATCCGACAGCACGACGCTATTACGCAGAATGCTGTGTCGATCAATGATGACATCATGCGCGATCACCACCTCTCCATAAAATTCCGCACTGGATTCGATACGGCATCGCTGACCGATAAAGACGATCCCCTGACGTAGGCTGCGCAGAGACATTTTAGAGTGTAGCCCGATGGTCAGTCCCAGCGCCGTTTGCCGCCCTGGCACGATCAGGTTGGGAAAACGACCCGCCGCCGCATCGAGATTCGCTTGATGGTAGGCACGCAACCCCTCCAGCCGATTCAAGACGGCCCAGGGCAATTCCACCACCGGCTGGAAAGGGGATAGTTCCATCGGTTCTATAGTCCAGCGCAATGGCTCCAGCCCACCCCGACCCCTGTTGCGGTGCAAACACAGGCTCACTGGCGCATCCAGCATTTGGCCATACACCACCGGACCGCTCACTTGACTGGCTTTTCGCAAAAACTCACTCAGCGCGGCCCCGTGCAGTACATCGCCGCGCAAGATGAGCAGCTCGTCGGTCAGACGAGATTGAAAGCGCTCCACCACAGCATTGGGATCTTCCTCGCCTCGGGTGAGCACATAATCCAGCCGCATTCCCCAGCGACTGCCTTCCCCCAACGCCGCCCGCAGATCGTCGGCAAAGGGCGAGACCACCACAATCGCCTCGCGCAGACCGGCGGCGGCCAAGGTCTCCAAAGTATGTTCCAGTACTGACTTGCCCACTATCGGCAGCAACGCCACGCAAGTGCGGTCGGTCAGCGGTTCCAGCTCCCGACCCAGCCGGTCGGCAAAAATCAGTGCTTGCATAATTCAATAGGCCCCTCGACCCGACAATACCGCCGGAATGGTCCTGAGCAAAATCAGAATATCCTGACTGACCGAGGACGATTCGATGTACTGCACATCCAGTTTGACTTGCTCAGGAAAAGGAATTTCGGAACGACCGGATACCTGCCAGAAGCAGGTGATACCGGGTGTCACTTCCAATCGACGGCGGTCAGCCAGAGAATATTGCTTCACTTCACTGGGCAGCGCTGGACGCGGCCCAACCAGCGACATATCTCCGACCAGCACATTCCACAACTGCGGTAATTCATCGATGGATGCCCTGCGGATGAAGCGACCAACCCGCGTGATACGTGGGTCGTGTTTCATCTTAAAAATCACACCACCGTTCGATTCATTTTGCGCCAATAGCGCCGCCTTGCGCGCCTCGGCGTCCACATACATCGAACGGAATTTCCACATCGAAAAGAGCTTGCCCCCGCGCCCGACCCGGATTTGTCGGAAGAAAATGGGTCCGGGTGATTCCATGACAATCAGCAGCATAACGATCAAAGATAGCGGCATAAACAAGATCAGAAAGCCTAACGACACGATGATATCGAGCTGCCGCTTGAATACATAAGTGGTATTCACCACCACTTTCCACGCCAATCGCTTGCAATGAAATCCCAGCCGCCGCCAAATCCCATCCGGCTGGATCTGACCATAGCGACGCAACAGCGCCTCGTGCAACTCAGCGTCTGGCTTGATCATCTGATCGGAATGGTTGCTCATGATTTCACCTTCCCACGATCCTGCTTCCAAACCCGATAAAGAAACAAAGGATTGCCAAGAAGATAACGACGCCACATGCGACCCGGCTCCTGTATAAGCCGCCAAGTCCATTCCAGGCCAATCTCACGCAACCAGAGCGGCGCACGGGGAATGCGCCCAGAGTAAAAATCGAACAATCCACCCACACCCATACAAACTGGCGGACGCAAAATAGCCTGATGATCGGCCAACCATAGCTCCTGGCGCGGCACTCCGAACGCGACCAGCAGCACCCCAGCACCGGAAGTGTTGATACGGGCCATGATGGCGTCTTCCTCATCCGGCTCGAAGTAGCCATGTTGCAAGCCCGCAATCCTCAAACCTGGATAGCGCGCCTGCATGTTCTTGGCGACTTGCTCAGCGATGCCGGGTCGTGCGCCGAGCAGAAACAGCGAAAAACCGTCACGAGCGGCACGTTCACACAGCCGGGGAAACAGATCAGTCCCGTTGACATTGGCCGCTAGCCCCAACCCGCGTATCCGACAACCCACTTTGATCCCGATACCATCGGGCAGTACCCGTGCCGCCTGCTGGAGCACGCTGCGATAGCGATCATGGGTGTAGGCAATGTTGAGGCAATCAGGGTTGACGAATGCCAGCAGCGCTTTCTCTTGCTTTTCTGTGGAACAGAGATTGGGCGCCTGGGTCGCTCGTACCGCGATCCAATCCACGGCTTCCGTCATGGTGGTGTTGACAATCGGTACGCCAAAGAAATCCAGTTGGGGCAAAATCGGCAGCGCTTTGCCACCTCCCACCCATCCAGCGATCAGCGAGCGCACGATCAATCCTAAACTGGTACCCACGCTCTGCTGTTCAACAAAGCGTCGATCCAATTCGCTCTCGGAATCATAAGCAATGCCGGTACGCTGCTGGAGCTGATAGGGAGAGAACAAACCCGGCCGCACACCAAAGCGAATTTCTGCCGCAGGAGGGACCGCCACCGCTTCTGCTGCCGTCAAAGGACGTGGTCCAGCGATGGCCAGATCGCCACGCAAGATATTGAACAGCGCCGCCAGATTGCGGCCTAGCCAAGGCCCGGCGAAATTCAGACGCAGGAAAGAACGGCGGTCGCGGCCCAAAACCAAAGTTCGATCAAATACCCGTCCAGTACCCATCAGCGCCAACAGGGCGCGCACTAGCCAAAACGGAGCCAAAACCACCAGTCCAAGCAAAGCCAGCACCAGATCGAAGATGCGTAATATCCGGTCGGCGGAGCCGTTCATAGAGCCTCACGTCCAGACCCAGACTCAGACTCAGACTTATATCCAAACTCAGACCCAGACCCAGACCTAGCACGACGTGGACGGATACGTGCGGGTACTCCGATAGCGAGCGAATGGGGCGGTACATCCTGCAACACCACTGCATTCGCACCAATCACCACGTCATCACCGATGCGGATCGGGCCGAGAATCTTGGCACCAGTGCCGATATCCACCCGATTGCCGATGATAGGGGCACCACGCTCATAGGTACGCTTGAGTCCGATGGTCACGCCGTTGCGAATCACCACATCGTCGCCGAATACGGCATCACCGCTGATGATGATGTCGCCGAAATGCTCGATCCTGAAGCGCCGCCCCACAATCGCTTCGCAGGGTAGATCAATGCCGGTGAGAATCTGCAACAACAGCCTGAGCAACTTATAGAGCACGGAGAACGGTAGGCGCAGCCAGCGTTTCTGAATCCGGTAACGCCAGCGACCGAAGCGATACACAGCCATCACCCAAAGCCCTTGCCGGGTTAGATCGCGCTCGTAGGTCCGCCAGTCTTCACGCAAGTTATCAAACATGGTGATCCCTTCTTACCACGGCCTGGGCGGTGAAACCCGGCCACCGCAGGTTTCTCGCCACGCCTGCTCGATCAGAGTCACGATCACACGCGATTCCTCGGCCTTGGCGCGGCTTTCGGCATCCTGACGACGAGAATTTTTCCATGCCCGCAATACATGCCACTGTTTTTCTATCTGTTTAGCCAGCCAAGCGACAACCATGCCCTGTTGTTTGCGGTAGTACAGATAGGCGCTGCGTAACCGCCATAGCGTGAGTTGCGCGCCCGAAGAGGACAACTGCAAATGCTCCAAGGTCTTAGATGACTCGCCCCCCAGATGCGTCACTACGACATCCGGCCAATAGTAAATTTTGTAACCCGCTGCCTTGATCCGCTGACAAAGATCCACTTCTTCGTAGTACAGAAAGAACCTTTCGTCGAAAGAGCCGACACGTTGCAAAACTTCGCGGCGGATGATCGAGAAGGCACCCGGTACCCAATCCACTTCCGCCGCCGCCGCGCCAGGATCGGCCCAACTGCGATCCATCCGGCCAAAAAAACGGCTGTGCGGGAAGCGGGTGGATAATCCAGACAGGGACAGGAAGTCATTGAGCGGCGACGGAAACAGGCGTGCTGAAGGTTGCCAGGAATCATCCCTACCGACCAAGCGTGCTCCGCCCAAACCGATCTTCGGATCGGCGTCCATATAGGCCACCACTTTTGGCAAGGCCAGCGGACGCGGAAAGGCATCGGAATTCAGCAAGACCAGATAGCGGCCCTGCGCGATAGCAAAACCTCGGTTATTGGCAGCAGCAAATCCCAGATTGGTTTCGCCACGAATCAGGCGAGCCGCTGGGAATTCGGCTTCGATCATGTCCGCCGAACCGTCTCGCGAGGCGTTATCCACCACGATGAGTTCATAGCGCACGCCACCGGCTTCGGCGCGCAACGTATGCAGACACTCCCGCAGCAGGTCGCGGGTGTTGAAAGAGACGATAATGACGGAAATGTCGGGTTGTTCGGCGCTCATCGATACCTCATCGCTCTGGGTTCGGCGGATCGACTCGCATCCCCGCTTGCGAGCGCGGAGCGGGTGCGGGCGAAGGCTCACGATCAGTACGCACCCAAGCCGCATCCTGGCGTGCGCCGCGTAGCAGCGCCTTGAACAAACTCAGCTTCCATAAGAGATAAAACGGCGCGGCGGCCACCGCCTGAAGATCGCGCCAACCACCGCCACCCACCCGGATCGCCGCCAGCACATGCAACGCCACCAGTGCTAGAGCGCCCAGGGCGTAAATCCGGCTCGGTGCGAACGGCGGCAACAAGGTCAGGATCAGCAGCAGGACGTGAAAAGCCAGTGGTAACAGCCACAGTTCCAGCAGCGGTTCCATCTCGCGCCAGCGTCCAGCCAGAATACCGCGCAGCAGAATCGGTGTTTGCTCGCGGATCATGCGCAAACGGCCCCCCTCCCAACGGGTACGCTGATGGCGTGAAGCACGCTCACCGCTCGGCATCGCCGACCAGACCGTAGTGTTATCCAGAAAATGGACTCGCCGACCGCTCTGGACCAGACGAATGTGATATTCCAGATCTTCCGCCACCGAAGCGGCATCGTAGGGAACTGCTTCCAAAGTAGTGCGGCTCAATCCGAATCCGTTACCGAGCAGACCGACTGATAAACCCCAGAACTCGCGGCCACGCGGGCGCAGCACGTTAAAAGCTTGCAGTGCGACGCTCATCAAGCGGGTACGCCGCGAATCACCCGGATTATCGACGCAGTAGCGGCTTTGTACTGCGTCCGCTCCAGTGCGAAACCGTCTTTGCGCCTCGACAAACAGGTTCGGCTCCACCCGCGTATCAGCATCCACCACCATGAAGGCATCGAATGGCTCGCTCAGCAGTTGCCGGAAGGCGAAATCCAGGGCGTAACCCTTGCCACGCTGATCCGGATCGTGGCGCACCAGCACCCGCGCTCCGACAGCTTCAGCGCGTGCGGCGGTGTCGTCCTCACAATTATCGGCCACCACCACTACAGCGAATGTCCCGCCGCCCGGATCACAGGCGTGCAGACTCTGCACACAAGCGGCAATACCAGCAGCCTCGTTGTGGGCGGGAACCACCACAGCGAGCCGTTTTCCGCGCTCACTCTCTAGGGGCGCTGCTGAGAAGCGTGCTCTGGCTTTCCATCCCAAAGGCAACACGCCGCCCACGGTCAGCAGCAACAGTTCAACGCTGCCCGGAACACTAAGCAAAGCCAGCACCATGCTCAGTAGCCCCCAGAATTCAGTCATGGCCACTTCCTCCGCACAATCGCCGCCGAAAGATCGTCGCCAGCCGTTCGATGTTGCGATGCAGGTTATATTTATTCTCGACCCGCGCCCGACCGGCTTCACCCAAGCGGCGCCGCAATTCCGCATCATCCATCAGGCGCGCCAGTGCCACCGCCAATTCCTCGGCATCAGACGGAGCCACCAGCAATCCATCCTGACCATCACGGATCAACTCGGGAATACCGGTGATCCGGGTGCTCACGCAGGGAATAGTCATAGCCATCGCCTCCATCAGTACCACCGGAATGCCTTCGGCGAAACTGGCCAGCGCGAACGCATCGGCGGCGGCGTACAGCGCGCGAATCCGATCCTGATTGACCGCGCCCTCGAATACCACGGCATCCTGCAAGCCACGCTCGATAACCATACGCTCCAGGATCATCCGATCCGGGCCATCGCCAACGATGCGCAAATGGATTTCACGACCTTGCGCACGCAAGCGCGCCATCGCTTCCAGCAGGATGGACTGGCCTTTGGCAGGAGTCAGTCGGCCCACACAAATGATTTCAAAAGGTTCGGGATTGCAGCGAAACGGGCGGGGCGTGAACAGCGCAGGGTCCACACCCAGCGGAGAAATCTCCAATTTGTCCCATTGATCTGGTGGCGACAACTTCATCAATTGGCTGCGGGCATATTGGCCGATGCAGCAGATAAAAGAGGCACCAGCGATCTTAGCGGCCAGAGAATAGCCGGGGACGTCATAGAACTCGTCCGGCCCATGCACCGTCATCGAGAAAGTAATCGGAAAAACACGATGGGCAATCAGGGCGACGGTGGCAGCCGGCGTGGCGAAATGGACATGCAGATGCGTGCGTTTTTCACGCGCCATCCAGCGGCCGATCATCAAGGCTTCGATGAAGTAGAACAGCCCGTAGGCTTGTTTCTTAAGATCGGCGCCCCCCAACCGCACGGCAAACCACAAACCTCGAAAAAACCGACCAGGCTGGACCGCTAGAGTTCCCAACGCGGCCACTACTGCCCCCGATAGGCCATGTGACTTGACGTAATAGGTCAATCCCATCTCGGCGCGTTCGGCGGCGGTCAGTTTTTCCGGCGGCTGATCGGGCGAATTGATCGACGCCACCGCGATCTCGAAACCAAGTTCGCGTAATCGCAACACCTCGCGCAGGATGAAGGTATGCGACACCGCCGGATAACGACTGACTAGATAAGCCAGATGGATCGTCGGCGGATGCGCGATCTTTGATGCATCGTTGTCGATATCGTCCATCTGTGCTCCTTAACGCTCTCTACCAACCCCTTTCCCCACGGAACGCAGGAGGCTTCTTTCAGTGATCACTCAAGACCAGTGCCAAACTTGCCAGCGCCAATCCGTACCTTCCGCCGCCACCGCTCCACCCCAACCGACTTCCAGTGGCAGGCTCAACACGCTCCATTGCTGACCCGCAGCGTCACATAAACTGACCCGGCCGTCCGTTGCCTCATCTTCAGGGCAACCAATTTCGAAGTTATGCAAGCCGCAGGCCAAACCTCCACCCAATGCCTTGGCAATCGCTTCTTTGCGGGTCCAGCAATGCATAAAAAAGTGTTGCCGCAGCGTTTCTGTCGCTAATGCCTGAAACGCCAGCCACTCACGCGGCGTGCAGATCCGCTCGGCTACTGCTGCATTATTCGCGACGCGATCCAGGCGCTCCAGATCGACACCGACTTCGCGGCGAGCCACCGCATACAGAATACGACCAGCGCTGTGCGCTAGGTTGAAATACAGATCTGCATCAGCCTCCTCAGCTACCAAACTAGGCTTACCATGTGCCCCATAGACGAATCGTAGTGCCGCCGCCGGTTGATTCAGGTAGGCTCCCAGCAGCTCCCGCAACAATCCACGCCCAGCGATGAAATGATCGCGCTGTGCGGGAGAACGAAAGCGCGCTGCCCGCTCCCCTTCCTCTGCCGTTAAAGTTGCCGCCAAATCTGCCAAGCGTTCCCTCGGCAGACTCAGCTCCGTCAGCCATAAATGAATTTCGTTGGCGGCCAAAACAGCTGGTGGGCGGCGGCGATCCATCATGGCTCAGCAATCACTCAATAATCGCCGATACAAGGCCACTGCCGCATCGATCTTGGCCTCCCAGCTGTAATGTGCGCGCGCGCGTCGCAGCCCTTCCTCGCCGCGTGCGCGCCAAGCCTTTGGCTGCGCCACGACATCGCGAAATACTTCGGCCAAAGCATCGACTACCGCTTTCCGCCCGGTTGGCGGCAGGGCACGCCCCACGGCATCGTCCACGATCTCCGCTGGCCCACCGAAAGCGACCGCCGTCACCGGTCGGGCGCAGGCCATCGCTTCCAACAAAACTGCGCCGCCTGATTCGCGCACCGATGGCAAACAAAATAGATGCGCCGCCTGCATCTCGGCAGCTACGGCGGCAGCAGGCAAAGGATCGGTGATAAAACGCACTCGATCCGCAAGGCCCCGCGCCGCCACTTCCGCACGCAACTCCGCCTCCAGTGGTCCATTGCCGACCAATACGGCCTCCACACGCATTTCGCCCACCACCCGCTGCATAGCTTCCAACAGCATGCTCACGCCTTTGAACGGCACCAAACGCCCGACGAATACCAATCGCAATGGCTGGTTTGGCCCCGGAGCTTCCGGCCAGGGACTCGGCGTAAATACTTCCAGATCGACACCATTTTCCAACATCGGCACACAGCGCGGACGATGACGCGGCGCGATGCTGTCCAAGGTCGCCTGGGTGGCGGTCAGAATCGCCGCCGCGTGCCGACTGGAACCCGCTAAGGCATCTACCAGTCTCCCCAATTTACGCAGTGGATACAGCCAAGCCGCGTCGGCACGCATGATGTCCGGGAAATGAGCGGGATTGCCCAAACCACCATTCCATGGCCCCAGCACCAGCGGTTGCCCTAATCGGTGCAAGCGCGTGGCCGCCATCGGTGATACTGGCGTCACCGCGTGGACGATATCCCAGTCACAGCCCGTTGCTGTCTGCTGTGATCGCAATTTCTTGAGTGCTGCCACGTCATAGACATAGAAATCGGCCGAGGAGATCAAAAATACCGCGTGCTGACTCTGGCGAAACAATCGTGCTGCCAATCGGTACAGCGGTCCAGCGAACCATTCGGTATCGATGTAAAGCACTTCCGAGCCAGGCAACGGCGCACCCGCCGCTTCCAGGGCTGGACGATTGCGGACATGCGTCACCAAAGTCACTGGCAGCCGCTGGCTCAAGCGGGAATACCAATGCCAGCCGATCTGCGACACCGAACCCATCCCCGGCCCGCATTGATAGGCAGACAATAATAATCGTGGCATGTTTTCGCTCATGGCTGAAACCGAGGCTTTCCTGTGCGACTCATCGGGCTGTCGGATCGCTGATCGCTAAAAAAGTACGTCTTATCCCGCATCACGATTTTCCCAGCGCCAAGCATGCGCGACGATATCGCGCAAGTCGGTGTAGCGTGGCTTCCACCCCAATTCGACGCGTGCTCGCCCGCAATCGGCCACCAGCCGCGCTGGATCACCCGACCGCTGCGCATCGTAGATCACTGGTATCTCGCGACCGGTGACGGTGCGTGCGATGTCGATCACTTCCTTCACCGAAAAGCCATTGCCGTTGCCGAGATTGAAAGCGGTGCCATTCGCTCCATCCCACAGCCGTTGTAATGCCAACAGATGTGCCTCACATAAATCGCTCACGTGAATGTAGTCGCGGATACAGGTACCGTCTGGGGTGTCATAGTCAGTACCGAACACGGTGATGTGTGGCCGACGATCAGCAGCAGCTTGCAGCACCAAGGGAATCAGATGCGTCTCCGGTTCATGCCGTTCGCCCAGCTCACCATCGGGATCGGCGCCCGCTGCATTGAAATAGCGTAGACAAATCGCCTTCAAACCATAGGCCACCTCATAATCGGATAGCATTTGCTCGACTATCCATTTACTGCGTCCATAGGGATTGATCGGATTCTTGGGATGATTCTCATCGATGGGTATGCGCAGCGGTTCGCCAAAAATCGCCGCCGTGGAGGAAAAGATGAAATGCTTGACCCGATGCGCAATCATGGCATCCAGCAGATATTGGGTCTTGAATACGTTATTGAGGTAGTACTTGGCTGGCTCGCGTACCGATTCGCCAACTTGAATATGCGATGCGAAATGCAGCACACCATCGAAATGCGAAGTTTGGAACAGCTCATCCAACAGATCTCGCTCGCCCAGATCGCCGAGTACGAAGCGCCCACCCTTGACCGCATCGCGATGGCCAGCGGACAAGTTATCCAGCACCGTTACTTCGAACCCGCGCTGACATAACAATTTGACCATATGGGAACCGATATAACCTGCTCCGCCGACCACAAGCACATGCATTGGAGATCTTCCTCATTTTTCTGGAGCTTTTTCGTTACAATTGAGACAACATAATTCCAAATTGTATCGTGATAGCTATCCCACCGCACCAAAGAACCCAAAATGATCGCCAGCGACGACAAACAACAGTTTAAAAATCGTCTGTCCCAAAACGCTGTGGTACAACTGGCGGCCAAGTTGCTTTACATGATCAGCCGCTTTGGATTGCCCCCGATCATCCTCAGCTACGT
>JACSSB010000250.1 GCA_014879435.1 Phycisphaerales bacterium | reverse complement strand
CCCGTGCCCGTACCCGCGCCCATGCCTGTATCCGTACCCACGCCTGTGCCCGTGTCCGCATCCGCGCCTGTACCCGCATCCACGCTCGATCAGCACACCTGGATTCCCAAGCGACCGGCGGTATACATCCGGGTGGCGGGGGTGGCGCTGCAACGCTTGTCGACTTACGCGACCGCCGGTATCAGCGATTGGCGGATCAGTTTCAGCCGTGCGGGCGAGCTGGTGCTGGACCGTCATCCCGATGCTGCCGCACGGTTACGGATCGATAGTGCAGATCAATTATTTGGCGAGGTTGGAGAGGAATCGACCCCACTGGCACTGCCGAGTCGATGGCAGCCGTTTCCAGAACTGGATCTGGAATTCATCGCCGCACCGTCATCGATGACCACACACTACCTGGGTTGGGTATGGCTGCCCACGCCATTGATGTTACCGGTCCCACGCGAGCGGGCAGTGAGCTTTGGACGCGGTTCGGAGGCAGACATCGCGCCGCGTCTATTGACCGATCCACGCTCTTTACGCTGGGAGGGTGATCCCAACAAGAGTGCCGAAATCAGCGCCGAATATCTGGGTTTATCACGCCGTCATCTGCGCTTGCAGGCGCGGCGCGACGACTGGTGGGTCAGCCTGGAAAGTCAGAGCATGCCGGTCTATCGCTTGGCGTCATCCGGCGATCTGCTGGATGTGCTCACTCCCGGAGTGGATACCGCTGCTGCGGCCAAGCCGGGGGATCTGCTGGTGGCAGGAGGTTATGTGCTGGCGCTGGGGGCGGTGGAGTGAAAGTGGCCGTGAAAGTGGCCGTGTGCTGGAATGGAATGGGTGGGATCGAGGAAGACCCGCTCATTGCACCTGCATTTGACTCGCTTCAAAGAGCGGGGATGAAATAACTTCGGCGGCAGCAATGGCGAAGTTGAGATTCTGACCGACTTTCAGGCCCATCGTGGCAATCCCGATCACCGTACCATCCCGCAGGATGACGGGGCCACCGCTGTTGCCGGGGCTGATCGGGGCCGAGATCTGGATATAGCGAACCCCGTCCATCTCACGCAATCCACTGATCACACCAGTTGAGAAGGTGCCCTCCAGGCCGTAGGGATTGCCGATCACGAATACGTCCAGACCGATCAGATCCTGGCTGTAGGTTGGATTGAGAACGAAGCTATCTTTGCTTTTGAGGGAAGTCACCAGCAGTGCCAGATCGGGTTCTTTGCTGCGCTTGCGGATGCGTGCCTTTGATTCCTGATCGCCGCAGCGGACTGCTAGGTTTTCGGCTTTGTCGATGACATGGTTGTTGGTGATCACCAATCCGTTTTTCGAGACCAACAGACCACTGCCCAGATTGGCGGTCTTGCCTTCCTGGAAGGTGACGATCAAGCAGGTGAGCGCTATCCCACGCCGGTAAATGCGTTGCCCCAGGTTGCTATGATCCTCCGGCGGTGGGCTGGTCCCCGCTGTGGCGGTATTCGCCGGTTTTGCTAGCGTGCTTAAATCCTGTCGCGGTGAGCCAAGGTGCTTATCGTCAGTCGTGGATGCAGGATCACTTGGGGCCGTGGATGCATGCTTGGCCGTCGACTCCGGTTGGATTGGCGTCGTGGACTGAGGAGAAGGCGGCGCGGTTGGAACCGCTTCAGCGGCGGACCCGGAGGGTGCGGGTCGCAAAGCTTGCAGAGCGCTGATACGAACGCTATCGATTGGATCGGTGGTGGCCAGTTGTCGCAGCTGCTCGTTGATCTGCGCGGAATCTGTGGCAAAGCGGCGGGCATTGAGGAACGCACCAGTTGCCCGGTGAGTGTCACCGGTCTGGCCGTAGACCTGTCCTAGGATGATCCAGGACGCTGAGCGGGTCGGGGCCAGCGACAGCGCATAGACCAGTAATCGTTCTGCCTCTTTAAAGCGATGTAGACGTAGATAGCTTAGGCCAAGTGCATCGGCGATTTCCGGGTCGCTGGGGTTGGTGATGAAGGCTTGGCGGGAAGAGGCCAAC
>JACSSB010000087.1 GCA_014879435.1 Phycisphaerales bacterium | reverse complement strand
AAGCTGACGCAGCCATCGCCGCCGTCGCCGGCTTCGACTCGGATGATGACCTCATCGACGAATTTCATGATGTTCTTCACAAACCGGGGGGATAAAACAAGAAAAAAGCCCCAGTCGGGGCTTTTCGACGCGCTGGGTGAAACCTGGAGTCTTTAGGATGCTGGCTGGATGCTCACATACTTGCGATTGTGGGGTCCCTTGACTTGGAACACCACATGGCCGTCAGCCTTGGCGAACAAGGTATGATCCTTGCCGCAACCCACGTTTTGACCCGGATAAAACCGAGTGCCGCGCTGCCGCACGATGATATTGCCAGCCCGCGCCAGTTGGCCGCCGAACAGCTTGACGCCCAGACGCTGTGCTTGCGAGTCGCGACCGTTGCGGCTACTGCCGCCCGCTTTCTTGTGTGCCATTGAATTTAGCCCTCGAGATTCGGCGCCGCTACTGCGGTCGCTTGCAGACCGCTGATACCACTGATGCTCAGCTCCGTGAAGGACTGGCGGTGGCCCTGGGTCTTACGGTAGTGCTTGCGGCGACGGAACTTAACGATCCGGATCTTGGGACCACGGCCCTGAGTTTTGACGGTCGCTGTCACTTTGGCGCCTTCAACATAGGGCGCGCCGACTGCGACTTGGTCGCCATCGGCAATCATCAGCACCGTGTCGAACTCCACGGAAGCACCTTCCTCGGCTTCGAGCTTTTCGACCTTGAGGGTCTGGCCCTCGGCGACCCGGTATTGCTTGCCCCCGGTTTTAATGATTGCATACATGGCAAAACCTCCAAACGGCTCATTCGTCCCGACTAAAGGGGCGTAATTCTAGCCACACCCCCCGCCAAGGTCAAACAAATTCCTGCCAATAGCGATGCTTAGGGTCTTACCTTGACCCTATCGCGGCCAATCCGTAGCATGGTGAAAATCCAAATAACCCTGCCTGCTTCTATGAATATCGAACAGATCCGTGCGCCGATTGCGGATGACATGCAAGCCGTCAATGCGCTGATTCGCCGACAACTCCACTCTGACGTGGCGCTGATCAATCAGCTAGCCAGCTATATCATCGACAGCGGCGGCAAACGCTTGCGACCGGTAACCGTATTGCTGGCAGCACAAGCCTGTGCTTATGACGGTGATCGGCATATCGACGCTGCCGCTATCATCGAATTCATTCACACTGCGACTCTGCTGCACGATGATGTGGTGGACGAATCCAGCCTGCGGCGCGGGCGGGAAACTGCGAATGCCATCTGGGGCAATCAAGCCAGCGTGCTGGTGGGCGATTTCCTATATTCCCGCTCATTTCAGATGATGGTCGATGTCGGCAGCATGCGCATCATGGAGATCCTGGCCGACACCACCAATACCATCTCCGAGGGTGAGGTCATGCAGTTGTTGAACTGCCACGATCCCGACACCAGCGAAGAGCGCTACATGGCGGTGATCCATTGCAAGACCGCTAAGCTGTTTGAGGCGGCAGCGCAACTGGGCGCGGTACTGGCCAAGCGGCCCGAGGACGAGGAACAAGCGCTGGCTCGCTACGGCTTGCATCTGGGAACGGCATTTCAATTGGTTGACGATGTGCTGGATTACAGCGCATCGAGCGCCGAATTGGGCAAGAATATCGGTGACGACCTCGCCGAAGGTAAGCCGACTCTGCCGCTGATTTACGCCATGCGTCATGGCACGCCTGAGCAGGTCCAGATCATCCGCGAGGCCATCGAGCACGGTGGATTGGAGTATATCGAGACCGTCACCCGTACTATTGAGTCCACCGGAGCACTGGACTATACTTCGCGCCTTGCCGCGCAGGAGGCCGAACAGGCCATCGCTAATTTGGCCCCGCTGGCCGATTCAGCCGCCAAGGAAGCCTTGATCGGATTGGCGCGTTTTGCGGTAAGCCGTCATTCTTGAAAATCTTTTCCCCATCGGGGTGTAGCTCAGCCTGGTAGAGCACTGCCTTCGGGAGGCAGGAGTCGCAGGTTCAAATCCTGTCA
>JACSSB010000156.1 GCA_014879435.1 Phycisphaerales bacterium | reverse complement strand
TGCTGATGTATTGTTCGTCTTGAGTCATCAATAATTTCTCGATGGGAAGTTGATTTGGTGGTTTGGCTTGTCAAGCAGATAAAAAAGGGCAGGAATAATGCCACAGTCCCTCATCCAATATGAACCAGATCAATTAACTATACTTGACGGCGATATATCCCATAGTGAGCATCGTCAGCTCGCGAAATACTCATCAAGAGATTCACGGAATTTTACCCGATGATGGAAATCATTCTGACCGGTGGTCGTGCGGCTATCGAATTAGCGTTTTTCGTATTATTGCCCGTGATGGTGTTCATGCTGTGTCTGATGCGCGTGCTAGAAGCCAAGGGGATTTTGGACTGGTTGATTAAAGGACTCGCTCCACTACTCAAACCTTTCGGTCTCACCGGACTGAGCACCTTCGCCGCGCTACAAATCAGCTTCGTAGGCTTTGCCGCCCCCATTGCTACTCTGAGCATGATGGATCAACGAGGTGTTTCCAAGCGGCACTTGGCAGCCACACTGGCGATGGTGTTCGCTATGTCACAAGCCAACACCAGTCTACCGCTCGCCGCATTAGGTTTAAATTTGGGACCAACCTTGCTGTTTTCGTTGATCGGTGGCTTGGTAGCGGCCACCATCACCTATTACGGCTTCGGTCGCCACTTGGCTGCTGAGGAACACGTGATTGACGACACGCTCCACCATGCGAACGCCGAAGGCACCAAGGGCATCCTGGATACGATCAACCGGGCGGGTGCGGAAGCCTTCAAGATCACCATGGGTGCAATTCCGCTGTTGGTATTGTCGTTAGTGCTCGTGACGGGCCTACGCCACTTCGGCGCGGTGGACGCGCTCACCCACGCTTTGACGCCACTGCTCAGCGTGCTGGGTATCGACCCGGTATTGGTTTTGCCCACCGTCGTCAAGTATCTGGCAGGCGGTACCGCACTGTTGGGAACCCTGGACGAGTTGTTGCGCCAAGGGCAATTTACCGTCGAGCTACTCAATCACAGCGCTGGCTTTCTGATCAACCCCTTGGATCTGCCGGGTGCAGCCATCCTCATCTCGGCTGGTCCGCGCATCGCGCAAGTCTGGAAGATAGCTGCCTTGGGCGCGATTATCGGCATTCTCGTCAACGGGTTTGGCCGTCTTCTGTTGACCTGAATGCCGACGAATTCAATCTTTGGTTGCCAGGGCGACGCCTTCGACCAAGTAAGCATGGCTTTCTGCCGCCGTATGCCGATATCCGATGATAGCTTGGTAAGTGGGCGATTCGTGCCAAGCATGGGCCTGCTCCATGCTAGGAAACTGCACGATGACAATTTTTCCTTGAGGTGCGTTTCCTTCCAGAACCTCTATTCGGCCACCCGCCACGATGCGTTTGCCGCCAAAGGCTTTGAAGGTTTCCTCTACTTTGGCTTGATAAGGCTTCATCGCTTCGGGGTTCTTGATATGGACATCGATGACGAAATAAACCGGGTTACTCATGGCTTTTTCCTTTATGGGATTGACGCTGCACGGTTGCGATGAGTGCATTTTCGCTAAATCGATTCATCATGAGAACACGCTATTCTGTTGATGATTACTCAACTTAGAGTTGATAATCGATTGACACTCTCCTATTGGAAAAAGGCTACGAAACATGGATTCTTCGCAGCGCGTCCGCGCCATTCTTTCCTTTGTTCAGGCCGTCGATGCAGGTAGCTTCACGGCGGCAGGGCGGGTGCTCGGTATCTCATCGGCTGCCGTGAGCAAAAACATTGCGGGGCTGGAAAAGGCGCTGGGGGTTCGGTTAATGAACCGCACGACTCGGACGCTGAATCTGACCGAGGAAGGTGCAGCCTTTCTGCGCCAAGCACGGATTGCGCTGGAAGCGCTTGATCTGGCAACGGAGGCGGTGATCGCACATCGTGCGGCACCGACAGGTCGTGTACGCATCTCGACCAGCACCGATTTTGGCCGCGAACAGTCACGAGCCACCCGCATAGCGGGTGGCTTGAGGAAAGCCCCTAAAAGGGGCTGTTACTTTAGTTGTC
>JACSSB010000181.1 GCA_014879435.1 Phycisphaerales bacterium | reverse complement strand
TTACGCTTCGCCATTCGCGAGGGGGGTCGCACCGTCGGCGCCGGCGTCGTCGCTAAGATCATCGAGTGAGTACCATGACCAGCCAGCGCATTCGTATCCGCCTCAAGGCGTTCGATCATCGTTTGATCGATCAGTCGGCGCGGGAGATTGTCGAGACCGCCAAGCGCACCGGAGCTCAGGTCCGTGGCCCCATCCCGCTGCCGACCAAGATCGAGCGTTTCACGGTGCTGATCTCGCCGCATGTTAATAAGGATGCCCGCGACCAATATGAGTTGCGCACACACAAGCGATTGATGGATATTGTCGATCCCACCGACAAGACGGTCGATGCGCTGATGAAGCTCGATCTCGCCGCTGGCGTCGATGTGCAAATCAAATTGAATTAAATTAGTGTTCGAACTGAACCCTGGGTCACGAGGGGCAGCCTTCCCCTCCTCTGACCCGCTGTCGTAATTAGATAGAGGTATAAAATGGCAATCGGACTCATCGGCCGCAAGGCCGGTATGACGCGTCTGTTCACGGAAGAAGGTATCTCGATTCCCGTCACTTTGATCGAGGTCGAGCCCAATCGCGTCTCTCAGGTCAAGACCGAAGAAACCGACGGGTATCGCGCCTTACAAGTGACGGTCGGTAGCCGTCGCGCTAGCCGGGTGACCAAGCCCATGGCAGGTCATTTCGCCAAAGCGAGCGTTGCTGCGGGCCGTGGCCTGTGGGAATTCCGTCTGGCGGAAGGTGAAGGAACCGAGATCGGTGTGGGTACCGAACTGAAGGTGGACCTGTTTGAAGTCGGCCAGAAGGTCGATGTAACCGGTACCACTATCGGCAAGGGCTTTGCCGGCGCCATCAAGCGCCATCATTTCCGCAGTCAGCGCGCTACTCATGGTAATTCGCTATCCCATCGTGCTCCCGGTTCCATCGGCCAGAATCAAAGCCCTGGTCGAGTGTTCAAGGGTAAGAAGATGGCGGGCCATTTAGGTGCGGCGCGGCGTTGCACGCAAAATCTGGAAGTGATCCGGGTGGATGTGGAGCGCAACCTGCTGGCGATCAAGGGTTCGGTGCCCGGTGCCAAGGGCGGCGATGTGATGATTCGGCCTGCCGTGAAGGCGCGTTAAGGAGGCGATATGGAACTTCAGATCAAGAACGCGAGCGGTGCGGCATCTGGTCAGCTCACGATTGCCGATGAGACTTTTGCGCGGCCGTTCAACGAAGCATTGGTGCATCAGGTCGTGGTAGCCTATCTGGCCGGTGCCCGCGCTGGTACTCGTGCGCAGAAAAATCGCGCCCAGGTCAGTGGCGGTGGCGCCAAACCATGGCGACAGAAGGGTACGGGACGTGCGCGCTCTGGTTCCTCCCGCAGCCCATTATGGCGGGGCGGCGGTGTGACTTTCGCGGCGCGGCCACAGGATCACTCTCAAAAGGTCAACCGCAAGATGTATCGCGCCGCGATGCGTACCATTTTTTCCGAACTGCTGCGTCAGGATCGGTTACTGGTCGTAGAGGCGCTTGATATTCCAGAAATCAAGACCAAGCACATGCTTGCGCAATTGCGCGCGCTAGATTTGGCCGATCGAGGCCGTGTGCTGATCGTGACTGAAAGTGTCGACTTAGACCTCTTTTTATCATCGCGTAACCTACCAAGAGTGGCGGTGACCGATGTGAATGGCCTAGACCCGGTCAGTCTGGTGGATTCTGACCAAGTGGTGATGACGGCTGATGCGTTGCGCCGCGTTGGGGAGTGGTTGGCATGAATCAGGAACGGTTGTTGAAGATCTTGTTGGCTCCGCATGTCTCGGAAAAGAGCAATCGGGCCGCCGAACGCTGTAATCAGGTCGTGTTTAAAGTAGCTCGCGATGCTACCAAGCCAGAAATCCAGAATGCAGTGGAGTTGTTGTTTAAGGTTAAGGTCAAGGGCGTTACCGTTCTCAATGTAAAGGGTAAGCGCAAGCGTTTCGGGGCTACCTACGGGCAGCGTTCGGATTGGAAGAAAGCCTACGTTTCCCTAGAAGCCGGTCATGAAATTGACTTTCTGATGGCGGAGTGATCAGCGCGCTCACCGCCCCGCTATATGAGATTTAAAGGTAAAACCCCATGCCTATCGTCAAGACCAAACCGACTTCGCCCGGCCGGCGCTTTGTGGTCAAGGTCGTTAACTCGAACCTGCACAAGGGTCGGCCGCATACACCGCTGCTGGAAAAGCAGACCCGCAGGGGTGGCCGTAACAATATGGGCCGCATCACTGTCCGGCATCAGGGCGGTGGCCACAAGCAACATTACCGACTGGTCGATTTCAAGCGGGATAAAGACAACATCCCAGCACGGATCGAACGGATCGAATACGATCCCAATCGCAGCGCATTCATCGCCTTGCTGTTGTATGCCGATGGCGAACGTCGTTACATTATTGCCCCGCGCGAGGTCAGCACCGATGCCGTATTGATGTCGGGACCGGCAGCGCCTATCAAGCCTGGTAATGCGCTGCCACTACGTAATATCCCGGTGGGTAGTCAGGTGCATTGTGTGGAATTGCGGCCAGGCAAGGGCGCGCAGTTGGCTCGTAGCGCGGGTGCGTCGGTGCAATTGGTGGCCCGCGAAGGTATTTATGCTACCTTGCGGTTGCGTTCCGGCGAGATTCGTAAGGTGCATGTAGATTGCAAGGCTACGATCGGCAGTGTGGGTAATGAAGAACATAATCTGCGTTCACTGGGTAAGGCTGGTGCCAAGCGCTGGTTAGGTATTCGGCCCACTGTGCGTGGTGTAGCCATGAATCCGGTAGATCATCCGCATGGTGGTGGCGAGGGCCGTACCTCGGGTGGTCGGCATCCGGTATCACCTTGGGGAATGCCGACCAAAGGTTACAAGACCCGCTCGAATAAGCGCACCGACAAATTCATCGTGCGCCGGCGAAAAGCGAGATAACGCGGAGACCCTCCAGTAATCTGGAGCTAAGCGGCCGCTCCGCCGAGACGGAGGGTACGCAACTAAGAGGATCAGTAAGGTGCCACGTTCGATTAAAAAAGGACCGTTTGTCGATCTTCACTTGATAAAAAAAGTGGAGCAGGCGGTTGCCACCAATGCCAAGCGGCCGATCAAGACTTGGTCTCGCCGCTCGATGATCTTACCGGAGATGATCGGATTGACTATTGCCGTGCACAATGGCCGTCAGCATGTGCCGATTCTGGTCACCGAGAATATGGTAGGTCATAAGCTGGGTGAATTTGCCGCCACCCGCACCTATCGCGGCCATGCAGCCGACAAGAAGTCCAGGTAAGGAGGCGAGCCGATGCAAGCGGTTGCTATCATGAAAAACGCACGGATCTCGCCACAGAAAGCTAGATTGGTGGCTGACCAGATTCGTAATCTGCCGGTGGATCAAGCGCTACGGATTTTGACATTCAGTAATAAAAAAGCGGCACAGATGATCAAGGGCGTCCTGGAATCGGCCATTGCCAACGCCGAGAATAACCAGGGTGCTGATATCGATGAGTTGAAAGTGGCTACCATCTGCGTCGATGGTGGTCCGTTGCTGAAGCGGATGCATGCTCGAGCCAAAGGCCGCGGCAATCGCATTGTCAAGCGTACCAGCCACATTACCGTGACCGTAGCCGAGTAGGAGCGAGAACGACATGGGTCAGAAAGTCAGCCCCACTGGAATACGGCTAGGTATCGCGTCCGACTGGACCTCCAAGTGGTATGCCGGTAGTAAGAATTTTCCTGCCTTGCTGGAAACCGACCTGCGGGTGCGCCAATTCTTGAAGAAAGAGTTGGCTAATGCCTCGGTCAGTCGGATTCAGATCGAACGGCCAGCTCGATTGGCACGAATCACCATCCATACTGCCCGTCCAGGTGTGGTAATCGGTAAGAAAGGTGAAGACATCGAGAAGCTGCGCAAGGCAGTCGCGCAGATGATGGATTTGGATGTCAAAGATTTACAGATCAATATTGAAGAGATCCGTAAACCGGAACTGGATGCCCAGTTGGTGGCCGAAGGCGTGGCCCAGCAATTGGAACGGCGCATCATGTTCCGCCGTGCGATGAAGCGCACAGTCGCCAATGCTATGCGTTTGGGAGCGCTGGGGATTAAGATACAAGTTTCGGGCCGGTTGAATGGGGCCGAAATTGCACGTAGCGAGTGGACTCGCGAAGGGCGAGTTCCTTTGCATACTTTGCGTGCCAATATCGATTATGGTTTTGCCGAAGCCAAGACCACCTACGGGATTATTGGTATCAAAGTCTGGATCTTCAAGGGCGAAGTATTCGATTTTGACCGGCAAGGTGAAACGAAACTCGAAAAAGCGGCCGCTGGTTGAAGGTCTGCGGTTGTCGCAGGGCTCTGAGCGACAATGGTGCGGAGTCCCTATATTTGTAAAAGAGACAGAATATGTTACAGCCGAAAAGAACGAAATTTCGCAAGCAGCGCAAGGGGCGCAACACCGGCGTTGCCACCAGCGGCACTCGCGTCAGTTTCGGTGAGTACGGGTTGAAATGCATAAACCGCGGGATGTTGACCGCCCGCCAAATCGAAGCCGCCCGCCGGGCCATCAATCGTTATATTAAGCGTGGTGGCAAGGTGTGGATCCGCATTTTCCCGGACAAACCCATTACCAAGAAGCCGCTGGAAGTGCGTATGGGAAGTGGCAAGGGTAACGTCGAATATTGGGTGGCCCGGATTAAGCCTGGCCGTGTGTTATATGAGGTGGAAGGGGTACCTGAAGCCACCGCTCGCGAGGCATTCCGCCTAGCAGCGGCTAAGCTTCCGGTGCGAACGGTCTTCGTGACCCGGACGGTGATGTGATGGATGTAAGCGAACTGCGGCGCAAAAGCGCGGATGAGTTGAAACAGGAACTGCTGGCGTTGCTGCGCGAACAGTTCAATCTGCGGATGCAGAAGGCCACCGGCCAGGCAAGTAAGCCCCATTTGTTCAAACAGGCGCGACGTAATATCGCGCGGGTCAAGATGGTACTGAGCGAAAAGGCGAGTCAGGCATGACGACGGAAAATCGGATGGAGCGCACTCTGACAGGGCGCGTGACGAGCAACAAGATGGATAAAACCATCACCGTAGCCATTGAGCGCTTGGTCAAGCACCCGGTTTACGGCAAGTACATCCGTCGGACCACAAAGCTCCACGCCCATGATGAGCACAATCAATGCCATGAGGGCGACATGGTGACCATTAAGCAATGTCGGCCTTTATCCAAGACAAAGTCCTGGATGCTGGTTGAGGTCCTTCGGCAAGCGCAGTGACCGCCCGTGACTGGGTCGAGGGCGGGTGCGCGCCCGATGCGGTGGGCGTTTTCCAGAATCCGTAAACGGAATGTAGAACTATGATTCAGATGCAAACGATGTTGGAAGTCGCCGACAACAGCGGTGCCCGCCGGCTGATGTGCATCAAGGTGCTGGGAGGATCCCATCGCCGATATGCGCACATTGGCGATGTCATCAAGGTCAGCGTCAAGGATGCAATCCCTCGTGGCAAAGTTAACAAAGGCGAGGTCTATAACGCCGTGGTGGTTCGTACCCGTAAAGGCGTGCGTCGGCCAGATGGCTCCTTGATTCGTTTTGACGGTAATGCTGCGGTGCTGCTTAATAACAAGCTGGAGCCGATTGGTACCCGTATCTTCGGGCCGGTTGCTCGCGAGCTGCGCGGCGAGCGGTTCATGAAGATTATTTCCTTGGCGCCAGAAGTGTTGTGAAGCAGGAGGAAGGCAGTAATGCGCAGAATTCGAAAGGATGATGAGGTGATCGTCATCGCCGGCAAGGATAAAGGTCGGCGCGGCAAAGTAATGCGAGTGATGGATGATAGCCGCGTGCTTGTCGCGGGTGTGAATCTGATCAAGCGTCACACCAAGCCCAATCCGGCTCGTGGCGTGGCTGGCGGCATTGTCGAGCGCGAAGCGGCGATCCACAGTTCCAATGTACTGTTGTTCAACCCAATCACTAAGAAAGGTGATCGGGTCGGGTTCCGGGTTTTGGAGAATGGCCGCAAGGTGCGCTACTTCAAATCCAATAATGAAGTCGTGGATGTCTGAGGAGACGGTCATGGCCCGACTGCAACACTATTATCGTGAAACGGTGATGCCGAAATTGCGTGAGCAATTCAATTACCGGAATGTGATGGAAGTACCGCGTATCACCAAGATTACTCTAAACATGGGAGTTGGTGAGGCGGTTGCTGACAAGAAGGTGATGGAGCATGCAACCAGCCATCTGGCACAGATTGCAGGTCAGAAGCCGATAGTTACTCTGTCGCGTAAATCCATCGCTGGTTTCAAGATTCGAGCTGGCTGGCCGATTGGTTGCAAGGTAACCTTGCGGCGCGAGCGTATGTACGAATTTCTGGACCGTTTGGTAAGTGTGGCTATTCCGCGTATCCGCGACTTTCGCGGGTTCAGCGCGCGTGCCTTTGACGGTCGTGGTAATTACAGCCTCGGTGTGCGTGAGCAGATCATTTTCCCCGAGATCGACTACGACAAGATCGATGCCATTCGCGGTCTGGATATTACGATCACCACGACCGCGCGGACCGATGAAGAAGGACGCGCTTTGTTGACCGCGTTCAATTTCCCGTTCCGGAACTGAGGATGAGTTTGTGGCAAAGCTGAGTATGATCAATCGTGAGATCAAGCGGGCTCGTACTGTCGAGCGGTATGCTGCCAAACGTGCGGCGCTCAAGGAGGCAGTTCGTGACCCAGCCAGTGACGATGCCCAGCGGCGAGAGGCGCAAAAACAATTGCAATCTCTGCCGCGCGATGCGAGTCCGTCTCGGTTGCACAATCGTTGCCGACTGACCGGTCGGCCACATGGTTTTTATCGCAAGTTTGGTCTGGGACGCAATAAATTACGGGAAGCTACGATGCGTGGCGATGTACCGGGTTTGCGTAAGGCCAGTTGGTAAATATTCCAGCCTTGGAAGGTTGGAGGAAACGCTTAAGTTCAAGGTTGATTCCACTGTAGGTGGAGAACCCGATACTGACTGTATGGAGTTATCTTAAGAATATGAGTATGACAGACCCCATCGCGGATATGTTGACACGTATCCGTAATGCCCAGAGGGCTACCAAGACGCAAGTCAGCATGCCGGCTTCCAAATTGAAGGCAGCGGTTGCCCAGGTGCTGCGTGATGAAGGCTACATTATCGATTTCGCGACGGCCCAGATTGCTCCTGGCAAGGCGGAACTAACCGTTACTCTCAAATACTTCGAGGGTCGACCGGTCATTGAGCGGATCGAGCGCGTGAGTCGTCCTGGTCGGCGAGTATTCCGAGGCAAGGATGATCTACCCAAAGTCATGGGGGGCTGGGGTGTGGCCATCGTATCCACCTCCAAGGGATTGATGAGTGATCGTGCGGCTCGAGCGGCTGGTCACGGCGGCGAAGTGCTGTGCTTCGTGGCATAACTTAAGGAGCGGCATCATGGCAACCGTGACCCAGGAAAAGAAAATTCGTATCTCGCGGGTCGGCAAGAAACCGGTCACCGTGCCGGCTGGTGTGGATGTAACCATCAATGGTCAGCACATCGCCTGCAAAGGTAAGAAAGGTTCTGCCGAGCTTCAGGTGCATCCATGGGTGGTGATCGAGCAGCAGGGGCAGGACTTAGTGGTCAATGCACGCCAGCTGACTAACGATCCCAAGCATCGTGCGATGACTGGCACCATGCGCGCCCTGTTGAATAATATGGTGATTGGGGTTTCTCAGGGATTTGAACGTAAGTTGCAATTGGTTGGTGTTGGCTACCGCGCCCAGGCACAAGGCAAGGTGCTGAATTTGAGCCTTGGTTTCTCGCACCCAGTCACATTCAAGGTGCCGGAAGGTGTCGCCATTGAGACGCCTACCCAAACTGAGGTGGTTGTCCGTGGAGTCGATAAGCAGCAGGTCGGTGAGGTCGCCGCTAAGATCCGTGCCTACCGGCCACCGGAACCCTATAAGGGTAAAGGGGTGCGCTACACCGATGAAACTATCGTTCTAAAAGAAGCCAAGAAAAAGTAGGGACTTGCCATGGATAAGAAAGCAGCCGACAAAAAAACCTCGCGCCTGCGGCGTGGGTTGCGGACCCGGCTCAAGATCCGCGAATTAGGTGTTTGCCGGTTGTGCGTACATCGCACGCCCCGCCATATTTATGCTCAGTTGATTGATTCGGCTTCGCCCAGTGATCGGACTTTGGCAGCCGCATCAACTCTGGAGCCGACGCTACGCCAGGCACTCAAAAGCACGGGTAATGTCGAGGCAGCCAAGGTGGTGGGTAAGGCGATCGCTGAAAAAGCCAAGGCCATTGGCATCACCCGGGTTGCGTTTGACCGCTCCGGTTTTAAGTATCACGGCCGGATCAAAGCGCTGGCGGATGCCGCCCGTGAGAATGGCTTGGAGTTTTAAGGAATAAACAACATGGCAATGAATGTAGAAGGTACTCAAAACTCGGACGGCTTGCAGGAAAAACTGATTGCCGTCAATCGGGTAGCCAAGGTTGTCAAAGGTGGTCGTCAGTTTGGCTTTACGGCATTGACCGTGGTTGGTGACGGTAATGGTCGGGTCGGCCTGGGTTATGGCAAGGCACGCGAGGTGCCTATGGCGATCCAGAAGGCGATGGATAAGGCGCGCAAGAATATGTGCAGTGTACCGTTGAATGGCGTCACTCTGCAGTATCCCGTCATGGCGGAGCACGGCGCAGCACGAGTTTTTATGCAGCCAGCTTCTGAAGGTACCGGCATCATTGCCGGTGGTGCCATGCGTGCCGTATTCGATGTGGTCGGCATCAAGGATGTTTTGGCTAAATGTATTGGTTCGCGCAATCCGATCAACGTGGTGCGTGCCACGATCCGTGGGTTGAGTACCATGCGCTCACCTGATTATCTTGCCACCAAGCGTGGCAAGAGCGTGAATGATATCCGGAGCTAAGATGATGGCCGAGAAGCTTAAAGTCACTCTGGTCAAGAGCGTGCATGGTCGTTTGGCCGCGCACAAGGCCTGCGTGCGTGGGCTGGGGCTACGGCGGCTGCATAGCAGCTCGATGGTTATCGATACTCCAGAAAACCGTGGCATGATCCGTAAAGTTTCTTATCTGCTGAAAGTCGAGGAGGCCTGAACTCATGCGACTCAATACTCTCAAGCCGACACCAGGTAGTCGGCCTGATAAGCAACGGGTTGGGCGTGGCATTGGTTCCGGCCTCGGCAAGACCAGTGGTCGCGGTCACAAAGGGCAGCATGCTCGGGCTGGCGGCTATCACAAGGTCGGTTTCGAGGGTGGCCAAATGCCCTTGCAGCGGCGGCTACCCAAGCGTGGTTTTCGCTCAATGACTGCCCAGTACACTGCCGAGATACGTCTGTGTGATCTGGCTAAGATTACGGCAGATGTCGTCGATCTGGCAGCGCTCAAGTCGGCCAATCTGGTACCAGCTTTTGCCAAAAGAGCTAAGGTGATTCTATCCGGAGCAGTTGACAAGCCGCTGACTGTACGTGGTTTGGCGCTGACTAAGGGTGCCAGGGCTGCGTTGCAGGCTGTTGGCGGAACAATCCACGAGTAAACGAGAATGGCGACCGCCCTGCCGGACCTCGGCAAAATGACCGAATTGCGCCAGCGGCTCCTGTTTCTGTTGGGGGCGCTGGTGGTATTTCGTATCGGTACGCATATCCCAGTACCGGGTATTGACCCGCATGCGATGGCGCAATTATTCGACCAGCAGCGCGGCACCATTCTCGATATGTTCAATATGTTTTCGGGTGGTGCGTTGCAGCGGTTGAGTGTGTTTGCACTGGGGGTCATGCCCTATATCTCCGCCTCGATTATCCTGCAACTGATGTCGATGGTGGTGCCATCACTGGAGCAGTTACGTAAGGAAGGTGGTGCTGCTGGCCGTCATACCCTGACGCGATATACCCGTTATCTCACGGTGGTGTTAGCGGCCTTCCAGGCGGTTGGCGTTAGCATCGCATTACAGGGTCAGACAGTAGGTAGTTCTTCAGTGGTGATCGCGCCTGGTTTCAGTTTCATTATGACTGCTACGATTACGCTGGTAACCGGAACCATGTTCTTGGTGTGGTTGGGCGAGCAGGTGACCGAGCGCGGTATTGGAAATGGTATTTCCATGCTGATTTTCGCTGGTATTGTTGCGGGTTTACCGCATGCAATCGGCGGTACTCTGGAATTGGCGCGTACCGGTGAGTTGCACGTCATGTTGGTGCTATTCATACTGGCGTTGACAGTGGTGGTGACTGGCTTTGTGGTATTTGTCGAGCGAGGTCAGCGACGTATTACGGTCAATTATGCCAAGCGCCAGCAAGGTCGACGGATGTATGCTGCCCAAACCACTCATCTGCCGTTGAAATTGAATATGTCTGGTGTGATACCACCAATCTTCGCTTCCAGTTTGATTCTGTTTCCGGCGACGTTGGGTAGTTGGTTTGGGAACACGCCGAGCATGGCGTGGTTGCGTGATATCAGTTCGACCTTGTCACCAGGGCAGCCGTTGTATGTATTGCTCTATGCGGGTCTGATCATTTTCTTCTGCTTTTTCTATACGGCATTGGTTTTCAATTCCAAGGAAACAGCCGATAACCTGAAAAAATCCGGGGCATTTATTCCGGGTATTCGGCCGGGTGTGCAAACGGCCACTTATATCGACAAGGTGCTGACTCGGTTGACATTAGTCGGAGCCTTTTATATTACCGCCGTCTGTCTTTTGCCAGAGTTTTTGATCTTATATTGGCGGGTACCGTTCTCTTTCGGTGGTACCTCGTTACTGATCATCGTGGTGGTAGTGATGGATTTCATGGCACAGGTCCAGGCGCACCTAATGTCGCATCAGTATGAAAGTTTGTTGAAAAAGAGCAGCTTCAAAGGTCAAAGCCTGTTGCGCTGAGCGGAAGCCGCTCATCCCGCTTCCTTGTGGGATTCGCCGATTTTGGAGAACCAATTATGAAAGTACGCGCCTCGGTCAAGAAAATTTGCCGTAATTGTAAAATCATTCGTCGTGATCGCGTGGTCCGGGTCATTTGCAAGGATGCCCGTCACAAGCAACGGCAGGGATAAAACTGGTTCTTTATATTGATCTGCATCGCCGAGTGGGGTACATTCTCGCTTCTTTGCGCGACGAACGCCCAATGCGATGGGAGGGATTTTAAGGCATGGCCCGTATTGCAGGTATCAACATTCCAGTCAACAAGCATGCGGTAATCGCGCTGCAAGCCATCTATGGGATTGGTAAAACGCGTGCTCACCAGATCTGTGAGGCGGCTAAAGTCGCACCGGATATCAAGATCCGTGACCTAGATGAAGCGCAGGTCGATGCCCTACGCACCGAAGTCGCTAGGCACGTCGTAGAGGGCGATCTGCGCCGTGAAGTCTCTATGAGCATCAAGCGATTGATGGACATGGGTTGCTATCGCGGCTTGCGTCACCGGCGCGGCTTACCAGTGCGCGGCCAGCGCACTCGAACCAATGCACGGACACGTAAAGGTCCGCGTCGTGCGGTTCGCAAGTAAGTGCGCGACGTTATCGGAATCCCATTGGCATAGGTTGGATCATGGCAAAACCGGCTACCAAGACGCGTAAGCGCGTCAAGAAAAATGTTGTGGATGGCATCGCGCACATCCATGCCTCATTCAATAATACCATTATTACCATCACGGATCGCCAAGGTAACGCGTTGGCGTGGGCTACAGCGGGCGGGTCCGGTTTTCGTGGTTCACGTAAAAGCACTCCGTTCGCAGCGCAGGTCGCTGCAGAGCGTGTTGGCAATATGGTAAAGGAATTCGGTCTCAAGAACCTTGAAGTCAATGTCAAGGGGCCGGGGCCTGGTCGCGAATCCGCCGTGCGTGCATTGAACGCCGCTGGTTTCAAGGTAATGAGTATTATGGACGTAACACCTATTCCTCATAACGGTTGCCGTCCCCCGAAACGCCGTCGCGTTTAG
>JACSSB010000196.1 GCA_014879435.1 Phycisphaerales bacterium | reverse complement strand
CATGGATCGGGTTTGGACATTGCTACAGGCTATCCGTGAACGACGGCCCCGCGTCCATAGTATTACCAACCTAGTGGCGATCAACAGCAGTGCAAACATGCTGTTGGCGTTGGGTGCCTCTCCTGCCATGGCCCATTCCAGCGATGAGGTCGAGGACTTCGTAGCGCACAGTCAAGCACTGGTGATTAATATCGGTACGCTGTATTCGGAACAGATTGCGGCATGCAAGCTGGCAGTGGCGCGGGCACAGCAAGTCGGAGTGCCTTGGGCGCTCGATCCGGTAGGAGCGGGTGCTGCGCCGTATCGACGAGCGGCGGCGAATGCTTTGGCGCAACGAGGGCCGCAAGTCATTCGCGGCAATGCCTCGGAGATCCTGGCTTTGGTCCCACAGAGCGGTGCGGATTTGGGTTTGAAAGGAGGCGTCGATAGCCTCCACCTTTCGGAAACGGTATTGGAACTGGCGCGAAAGCTGGCCGAGGATACCCAGGCAGTGATCGCGGTAACCGGAGCAGTGGATTATGTGACCGACGGTATGCGGATGGTGGCCATTCAAAATGGCCATCCCTTAATGGCGCGGGTTACTGGATTGGGCTGTGCGGCGACAGCGGTCATAGGCGCTTTCTTGGCCGTAGAGCCGGATACGCTGACGGCGACTGTGGCAGCGCTGGCAGTGTTTGGCGTGGCCGGTGAAATCGCTGCGGAAAAGGCGAAAGGGCCGGGTAGCTTGCAGGTGGAGTTGCTGGATGCGCTCTACAACCTGGATGCGGCGGCGCTGAGCGCTCGGGCGCGGATTGGCGATTAGGGTGACGTTACACTCCCTCTGCAACATACATCGTCATTCCCGCGCAGGCGGGAATCCAGAGAACCTTGCTGGACTCCCGCCTGCGCGGGAATGACGTCAAGTTATTGGCAGGTTAAGGCGCATAAACAGGATTGTCGTTAGCTAAGAAAACAGGGACGGGGAGTTTTTTGTACCCCGTCCCTATTTTTCAAGCGTGCCCTATGCGGGCTTTAGCGCGGTAGATCAGATCGACCCATCAGATACTCATCTACCGCCCGAGCGCATTGCCGACCTTCACGGATGGCCCAGACCACCAGCGATTGGCCACGCCGCATGTCGCCTGCGGAGAACACCTTATTCAGTGAGGTTTGGTAGCTCACGGTATCGGCGCGGATGTTGCCACGTGGGTCCAGAGTGACGCCCAACTCCCGCAGCATGCCTTTGTGAACCGGGTGAACGAAACCCATAGCCAGAAAGACCCGATCAGCCGGGATCTCGAACTCGCTGCCAGGTACTTCCAGCATGGTTTGGCGGTCATCGACCAATTGCCATTCCAAGCGAACCAGTTTGATGGCGCTGACCTGCCCATGCTTGGCGACAAAAGCCTTGGTGGCGATGGCCCAGTCGCGCTCACAACCCTCTTCATGAGAGCTGGAAGTACGCAGCTTCAGTGGCCAGTTCGGCCACGTCAACAGCTTGTTTTCGTGCAAAGGCGGCTTGGGCATGATCTCCAATTGAGTCACTGAGCGTGCGCCTTGCCGAATCGAGGTGCCGACGCAGTCAGAGCCGGTGTCACCACCACCGATCACCACCACATGCTGGTCGGTGACCAGAATTTCCTCGGCAGTAATCTTTTGGCCAGCTACTCGGCGGTTCTGCTGGGTCAGGAAGTCCATGGCGTAATGAACACCCCGTAGCTCCCGGCCCGGTACGTTCAGATCACGCGGTTGCTCGGCGCCACCGGTCAATACCAAGGCATCGAATTCCGCCAAGAGCTGACGAGCGGAAATATCGACCCCCACATGGCTGTTGGGGCGGAACTCGACGCCTTCGGCCTGCATCTGCGCGAGGCGGCGATCGATCATGCTGGTTTCCAGCTTGAAATCGGGAATCCCGTAGCGCAGTAAACCACCGATACGGTCGTTTTTCTCAAAGACCACCACGCCGTGACCGGCCCGTGCCAGTTGTTGCGCGCAGGCCAGACCCGCAGGACCGGAACCGACCACGGCCACACGCTTACCAGTGCGATGTGCGGGAATCTGCGGTACTACCCAGCCTTCGGCCCAGCCCTTATCGATAATGGCGCACTCGATATCTTTAATCGTGACGGGTTGGTCGTTGAAGTTCAGCGTACAGGACGCCTCGCAAGGAGCCGGACAGATACGCCCGGTGAATTCCGGGAAATTGTTGGTAGAGTGCAATACATTCAGCGCTTCGCGCCAATTGCCGCGATAGACCAGATCGTTCCAGTCGGGAATGATGTTGTTGACCGGGCAACCGTTATGGCAATAGGGGATACCGCAGTCCATGCAGCGTGCAGCCTGCTCGCGCATTTGCGATTCCGGTAGGGGAAGCACGAAATCGCGGAAGTGTTTGACCCGTTCCTCGACCGGGGCATAGCCATGGTCGTGCCGGGTGATTTCTAGAAAACCGGTTGGTTTACCCATGAGATTTCAAACTCCCACAGCCATGTTGGTTGGTTCATCGCGACGTGCGGTGGCATGCGCCTTAGCCTGCATGTCTTGCAAAGCCCGGCGATAATCCAAGGGCATGACTTTGACAAATTTCGGCAAGGCTTCGCTCCAGTGTTCCAGGATGTGGTGTGCTGGCTCGCTTCCCGTGTACAAATAGTGGCGGGCAAGCAAGATTCTTAAGCGGTGCGCATCGTGTCGCAACATGTCTTCCGGTAATTCCGCTTCCGCCAAGCCGCGCCAGTCGTCACGCAGCGCCTGAACCTTGAGCGTTTCCTCGGCATCGTTCAACGGCACCAATTCGACCATGGCTTGATTGGCACGGCGGGCGAAGTCACCGGATTGATCGAACACGTAGGCGATACCACCGCTCATACCGGCAGCAAAGTTACGACCAGTGGAACCCAGAACTACTACCACGCCACCGGTCATGTATTCGCAACCGTGGTCACCGACCCCTTCCACTACGGCGCGAGCACCGGAATTACGTACGGCAAAGCGTTCACCCCCGACTCCTCGGAAATAACATTCTCCGGCGATGGCACCGTACAGCACCGTGTTACCCACGATGATATTGTCCTCAGCTCGCAGGGTGCTTTCACGCGGTGGATAAACGATGATTCGGCCACCACTGAGTCCCTTGCCAACATAGTCGTTCGCTACACCCGCTAATTCGAGAGTGACGCCGCGCGCCAGGAAGGCACCAAAGCTTTGACCCGCAGTGCCTTTGAGGTGGATGTGAATATGATCATCCGGTAATCCCTGATGGCCATAACGTTGTGCCACCTGACCAGAGAGCATGGCGCCCACTGTGCGATCGGTATTGCGTACCGATAGCTCTATGCGAACGGGCTGCTGTGACTCCAAAGCCGGTTGTGCTTGCGCGATCAATTGGCGATCCAGCACCTCTTCCAAGCCATGATCTTGTTGCTCACAGTGGTAGACCGCCACTCCCGCAGGAGCCGGTGGGGTCGCCAGCAAGCGGCTGAAATCCAGCCCCCGCGCTTTCCAGTGATGGATGGCGCGGCGCATGTCGAGCCGGTCGGAGCGGCCAATCATTTCGTCGAAGGTGCGGAAGCCTAGCTGCGCCATCAATTCGCGCACTTCCTGGATCAGGAAGGTGAAGAAGTTGATCACATGGGCTGGTTGGCCAGGAAAACGCTTGCGCAGTTCCGGGTCTTGGGTGGCGACGCCCACCGGACAGGTGTTGAGATGGCATTTGCGCATCATCACGCAACCGGCGGCGATCAATGCGGCAGTACCAAATCCGAACTCATCGGCTCCCAACAGTGCGCCAATTACGATATCGCGACCGGTACGCAAGCCGCCATCGACCTGTACCGCGATACGTCCACGCAAGTGATTACGCACTAGGGTCTGATGGGTTTCGGCCAAGCCGATTTCCCAGGGCGAACCAGCGTTTTGGGTCGAGGTCAGCGGGCTGGCGCCGGTGCCGCCATCTCCGCCGGAAATGGTGACATGATCGGCATGGGCCTTGGCCACACCTGCCGCCACTGTACCGACGCCAATTTCGGAGACCAATTTGACGCTAATCGCCGCCTGCGGATTGACGTTCTTCAGATCGAAGATCAGTTGCGCCAAGTCCTCGATGGAATAGATATCGTGATGCGGTGGCGGTGAGATCAGGCCAACGCCGGGAGTGGAATGACGCACCCGAGCGATCCAGTCATTGACCTTGTGACCCGGCAACTGGCCGCCTTCGCCGGGCTTGGCGCCCTGGGCCATCTTGATCTGAATAGCATCGGCGTTGACCAGGTATTCGGCAGTGACACCGAAACGGCCAGAAGCCACCTGCTTGATCGCCGAGCGTGAGGAATCACCGTTATCCAGTACCCGATAGCGTTCGGGATCTTCACCACCCTCGCCGGTATTGGATTTGGCGCCGAGCCGGTTCATGGCAATCGCCAAGGTGGTATGCGCTTCCCAGGAGATCGAGCCGAAGGACATCGCGCCGGTCGCCATACGCTTGACGATTTCGCTAGCCGGTTCCACCTCATCGAGCGATAGCGGCTGGTTAGCGAAACGAAGCTCGAACAGGCCGCGCAGATTACGCAGCCGCTCGCTTTGGTCGTTCATGACGCGGGTATATTGTTTGAACTGCGTGTAATCGCCAGAACGCACCGCGTGCTGAAGTAAAGAGATGGTTTCTGGAGTCCAGGCGTGTTGCTCGCCGCGAATCCGATAGGCTAGCTCGCCGCCTACATCCAGGGCATTGCGATAGAGCAAGACATCGCCGAAGGCCAGTTGATGTCGGCGCATGGCTTCATGGGCGATTTCATGCAAACCCGCGCCCTCGATAGCGCTTTGGGTTCCGGTGAAATAGCGGTGTACGAACTCGTCGGCCAATCCCACCGCCTCGAAGATCTGAGCGCCGCAGTAAGACTGGTAGGTGGAAATACCCATCTTGGACATCACCTTGAGAATGCCCTTGGCGATGGCCTTGGTATAGTGTTCGTGCGCTTCGGCTTCCGACATCGGCTGCGGCAGGCGGGGCAGCAGGGCCGATAGGGTATCGAAGGCCAGATAAGGATTGATGGCTTCGGCACCGTAACCCGCCAGCAAGCAGAAATCGTGGACACGCTTGGCTTCGCCGGTTTCCACGACGAGGCCGACCTCGGTGCGCAATCCGGTGCGGATCAAATGGTGATGCACGGCTGCCGTGGCGAGCAAAGCGGGAATGGCGATGTGATCTGCATCCAGTTTGCGATCAGAAAGAATCAGAATGTTATAGCCACGACGGACCACATCGGCGGCCTCACGGCACAGATCGCCTAGGGCACGCGCCATGCCGTCGGCACCGCGCTCGACCGGGTAGCAGATGCTCAGGGTCTGGGTGCGAAAGGCGCGATCAACGTGGTATTCGATATGGCGAATCCGCTCCAGATCGGTATTGCCGAGAATCGGACGCTTGACCTCCAGGCGCTTATGGGTACCGCCGCTGCTGAGATCCAACAGATTGGGTCGAGGGCCAACCAGCGAGACCAGCGACATCACCAGTTCCTCGCGGATCGGGTCGATCGGCGGATTGGTGACCTGAGCAAATTTCTGTTTGAAGTAGTCGTACAGCAATTTGGGCCGGTCAGACAATACGGCGGGCGGAATGTCGCGGCCCATGGAACCGACCGGGTCTTCGCCACTGACCGCCATAGGAATCAGGAACACCCGTAAATCTTCCTGGGTGTAACCGAATGCCTGTTGCCGATGCAGCAAGGTCTGAGGATCGGGAGCCATTGGGCCGACTTCGGTCGGCAGATCTTTGAGTCGGATCTGGGTGGCATCCAACCAAGTTTGGTAGGGGTGCTTGGAGGCCAGTTGCGACTTGATTTCGTCGTCGTCGATGATGCGACCCTGTTCCAGATCAATGAGCAGCATCTTGCCCGGTTGCAGGCGCCATTTCTTGACGATCTGTTCCTCGGGGATCGGTAACACGCCCATTTCCGAGGCCATGATCACCTGATCGTTTTTGGTCACCAAATAACGGGCGGGACGCAAGCCATTGCGATCCAAGGTGGCACCGATTTGACGGCCGTTGGTGAAGGCGACGGCGGCTGGACCATCCCAGGGTTCCATCAGGGCAGCATGGTATTCGTAAAACGCCCGCCGCTTGGGGTCCATCAATGGGTTATCGGCCCAGGCTTCCGGCACCATCAGCATCATGGCGTGTGGCAGTGAATAACCGCCAGACAGTAACAATTCCAGAGCGTTGTCCAAGGTGGCGGAATCGGAGGCACCGTCACCGATCAACGGCCATAGTTTTTCCAGATCCTCACCGAGCAGATCCGACTTCATGTTGTGGCGGCGGGCCAGCATCCAGTTGATGTTGCCCCGTAGGGTATTGATTTCACCGTTATGGCAGAGGTAGCGGAACGGCTGGGCCAGCGCCCAAGAAGGGAAGGTGTTGGTGGAAAAGCGCTGATGCACCAGGGCCAGCGCCGATTCCATACGGGAATCGTGCAATTCTGGATAGTAGACGCCGACATTGCGGGCCAGAATCATGCCTTTGTAGACGATGGTCCGCGCCGACAGTGAAGCGATATAAAACTGCTGACGGCCTAGTAACTCGCGATTCCAAATGGCGTTGTGGGCCAGCTTGCGAATCACGAATAGTTTGCGCTCGACGGCATCGCCAGCGGGGCAATCGGAAGGGCGCTGGATGAATACTTGCCGAATGATCGGCTCGGTGGGGCGCACACTGTAGCCTAGGCAAACGTTGTCGGTCGGCACATTGCGCCAACCCAACAATTGAAATCCCTCACCAGCAATGGCGCGACACAGCGCGGCCTCGCTCTGGGCGCGGGTATCGGCATCTCTGGGAAAGAACACCATACCGACCGCGTAGTCGCCGGGTGCGGGTAATCCGATGCCCAGTGCTGCGCACTCGGCACGCATGAAATCATCGGGGATTTGAATCAGGATACCGGCACCATCACCGGCGAGCGGGTCGGCACCTACTGCACCGCGATGGCCCAGGTTGGTGAGAATTTCCAAACCCTGACGGATCGGCTGGTGACTCTTGCGATTTTTAATGTCGGCGACAAAACCGATACCACAGGAGTCGTGTTCATTACTGGGGTCATAAAGCCCTTGGGGGGTAGAGATTTGGTCAAAATGACGCATTAAGCATTCCTCGATCGCGGTCGGAGGGTGGCGTCCCCACGGAAATGAAGTCCGTGCTCGAAGCCTGGGTGGATACTACGCCAGCCGGTAAATCCTTTGGCAAGGGATATAGAGTATGATTGGACGTTGGGTCGCGCAACTGCCGAGCTGGGATATCCAAATAAACGAAAGTTAAATTACAGAGTCGGCTTGTGATTGAAAGCTAACGGAATCTGTAGTTGTTTTTTATTTGTCGAGGCGGTGTTGCTCCATGGATTCATGCCATTCCTTTTCCTCGGCGTGCAGATAAAGGCCCGTGGTATCGAGTCGGGCGTGACGGGCATTGCGTTGTAGATGGCGAAGATCGATACCGGCATCTGCTTGGTGGGTGATGCTGGTATGGCGGAACCAATGCGTTGATGCCCGGCGTAATTTTTCGGCCTGATAGGGATCGTCGATTTCCAGTCGAGTCGCTGCGCGGGCGACCAAATCCTTGATGATGCGGTAAATCATATTATCGCCGATGCCAGCGGTCCCTTTCAAATTCAATACCAGGGGAGTGGCATCGTCCGGTGTGGGTAATGGCGGTAAACCGTAAAAACGACGGTATGTACTCAGCGCGTTCAACATGTCCTGATTGACGGGCACACGAGCTTCCTTGCGACCCTTGCCGATGACATGCCACCACCAGCGGTCACGAATACGGATGAAACTACCCATAGTATGGTCGGCAACCTCGCTGACCCGAGGTCCGAGCAGATACAGTAGAGCTACCAGATAGTTGGTTCTAGCTCGATACTGGCGATCGCGTTCGGTATCGCTAGGTAGATCCGCGATGGTGGCGAGTAAGGCTTGCCACTGATCGTGTTCTAGAAAGCGCTGCACCTGTGTGGTAGGCGAGTGGCCGCGCACCCGACGCCGCGCCAGGGCTAGCGGGTTTCCAGCCAGATAACCTGCCTTGACCAAGTAGCTGAACAGGGAATTGACGATCAGCAGCGCCAGCTTGCGGCTGGCAGGACTCAATGGTCCCAGGAATGGCCGCCAGCGAGGACTGAACCGGGGTGCCTTAGTGCCGCACCAACGTTCCTGCGGTTGCGGATCGCTCAGGAATATTTCGTACTGAAGACAGTCTTCGCGGCTTAGGCTGGAGAGTGGTTTGCCTCGCTCGATCACCGCCCATAACAACAAGCGTTCGGCTTCCTTGCGATAATTGCGCAAGGTCTGTGGCGAATCGTGAAACTCGGCCAGCCAGGCTTGCACTGCTTCCAAGTCGTTGCTGGCGGTTAATTGACAGACCACTTCCGAACTGGCGCGATTGCTACCGACACGACCGTCAAGCGATTCCGGTACTCGCAGACGTTCCAGAGGTAGGGGCGCGTCGAATGGAACCATCACGAGGGGCGCGTCGTTCATGAACTCTTAAATTCCGGATTTGGGAAGGATTCCACCCGCAGTATACCGGAGTTGCATCAAGGTGGCTTAATCGCGCACGGGCGTATCGTTTTTTCCATGAATCGATTTACATGGAATATCATCCTGGTTTCTTTTATACCATCTTCTTCATTTTCAAAAAAATCCAAAGCAACCTCAGGAACTTGCAATACTCTCTTGCCAAAAAGAACATGGTAATCAGCGGTACATTCGGGTTTACGTAGCACACGGATCACTTCACCGACAGAACCGATTGTCGCCGCAACCGCTCCACCGATTGCTAACACTCGTGTAGCAACCACTTGATCACCACGCTCGAAATAGTTGGGAATCCATGGCGCATCTGCTCCGATCAATTCGGTTTCTCGACAACCGACAATGCGATTTGTCTCAAGAAAATGCACGCTATAAATCAGTTGATCCTGGAGAAAAACACCAATGTGACGCACATAACCAATACTGCCGCGCCGTACCAGCACTTCACCAACATCCTCGCCAGGATAAGTACCATCATTGCGGATATTACGAATGACCCGCACCGCCTCGTCACAGGCAAAGCGTGGTTCCAATATCATGTGCGCCGCCCAATATCTGTTACCGCGATTCTCGTCTCCCCAGAATGCCGATGAAAAACTTTAAATACCTTCTCGGTCAGGGCATCAGAGTGGACGAAATCCTGATAAGCCTGCTCTAAGCAATGTGCATAATCACTCCGTTCCTCGGCCTGGGTTTTCTTCAGATAATCCCGAAAGCGCTGCAGGATATGCAGGCGGTTGACCTCAACGATATGCGTGTCAAAGGGAATAGCGAAATAATTAAGAAAATCCTCGGCCGATGTCATTTCCGCTAATTCCTGATGCAGATTCGGCATATTCATAAAATGACCTCAGCAGCAGTGATGAATGGAAGAGTGGTGGGCTTGATTTCTGGATTTAACTCACAATAAAGCGCTTTTAGATCCGTGGATTCTGGAGAACGCTTGGTGCGACTGACAAAGACACGAATCCGCTGAAGTAGGGCACTAGCTTGCTGGTCCTCAAGCAGAATGCCGAGATCGCGATAAACCCGAATCACGGCCTGTTTACCCGAATGTTTGCCAAGTACAAATCGGTGGCTACGGCCCAATTCGGCTGGGTCTACACCCTGATAGTTCAGCGGGTGTTTGATCAGACCATCGACGTGAATACCCGCCTCATGAGTGAACACCCCTTCACCAACCAAGCTTTTCTGCCAAGCCAAAGGCCGATTCGCGGCAGCGGCAACCCGCTGCGATAGTGCCGGAAAACGTGATAGATCGACTGCGGTTTGGAATCCGTACAGCTTACGCAAACCCATCACGACTTCTTCCAACGCAGCATTACCCGCCCGTTCACCCAAGCCATTGACCGTGGTATTGACGTGACTTGCACCACCGAGCGCGGCGGCCAGCGTGTTCGCCGTCGCTAGTCCCAAGTCGTCATGGGCGTGCATTTCCAAATCCAGGTCCAATGCCGCTCGTAGCCGTTGAAAGATCGCCAGAACGCCAAAGGGCTCCATAATTCCCAAGGTATCGGCAAAACGAAAACGGCAGGCACCTGCCGCTTGAGCGGTCTCGGCGGCTTGCAATAGAAAATCGTGGTCAGCGCGTGAGGCATCTTCAGCGCCGACGATCACTTCCAGGCCCAAATCACGGGCTTGAGGGACGTAACGGCGGATAGCGGCCAATGCCTGTTCACGACTCCAATCCAATTTATGGCGCAGTTGCTGATCGGATAGTGGTAGCGACAGATCGACACGTGGAACACCGAGATCAGCGCACAACCGTACATCCGGCCCGTGCATTCGGCTCCAGACCAAGAGTGAGGTATCCAAATCCATCGCGGCGAGATCACGGATACTTTCTCGCTCTTCCGCGCCCATTGCAGGAATACCGATTTCCAGTTCCGGTACCCCCAGTGCGGCGAGCTCACTGGCGATGGCGCGTTTTTCCTCTTGCGTGAACACCACGCCCGCTGATTGTTCGCCATCGCGTAGAGTGGTGTCGTCGATCACAATGACGCGGGGACTTTCCAACATACGAACCGCCCTATCCGAATAGAGATGATTCGATGATATGCAGGTACCGTACCAAAACACAGAAAGAGTAATTCTAATTTATTATCAATACCTTGAATTTTAAATATGAGGTCATGCGCAGGATTTCCAACAGAACAAAGCGGCGGTTGTGATAAAACCGACAAGGGATCAGCGAATTCCCAAATACTGCCAAGCGCGGGCCTTAAACAGACAGTAGACTTGATCGCCCACAGCCAGAGCCAGATCGTGAACTGCTTTTACCGTGACTTCGGCCAGGATCGGTACGCCGATATCGATCTCCACCAGCACACGATCAGCGATTTGCCGCCAACCGAGAATGCGGCCCGGTACTTGATTTTGGATGGTGATATCAGCGACGAAACGTCGAGCCAGGGCGACATCGGCGGCGCGCAATGCAACCCAAGTCTCTGCGCCAAGCGGTAAATCGGATAGGGGCAGATGCAATTCGTGGTGGTCATAACGCACAGTGGTCGCGCCGATCTCCGGTTGGTGCCGCTCAACAGTGACTTGCAATACGTTTTCCAATCCCAACGAGCGCGCCAAACCGAGGATATGATCCTGATGGATCACTTCGGAAAATAAGCCTTGACCGAGGATGCGGCCATGATCCATCACTGCTAAGTAGGGAGTGAGGTACAAGATCTCATTGATCGAGTGGCTGACATAGAGCATCGGCAAGCGCAGCTCATCCCGTATCCGCCGCAGAAACGGCAAAATTTGTTGCTTGCGGCCTTCATCCAGTGCTGCCAGTGGCTCATCGAGCAATAGAAGGCGAGGTGAGGCTAATAAGGTACGGCCTAAGGCCACCCGCTGGCGTTCGCCACCGGACAGATGGCGCGGTCGCCGCTTCAACAGGTGGCCGATATCGAGCAATTCCACGATTCGCGCTTGGGTAAATTGGCGATCTTCTGATCGCAACAAATTGAAACCATACAGCAAATTGTGCTCAACCGAGAGATGGGGGAAAAGCTGGCTGTCTTGAAACATCAGTCCCACCCGGCGGCGGTGCGGTGGAACGTCGATCCCAGCTTCTGCATTGAATAGGGGTATGCCATCCAATTGGATGAAACCGCGTTGTGGGCGGATCAAGCCTGCGATAGCGCGCAATAGAGTGCTCTTGCCGCAACCGGAAGAGCCAAATAAGCCACTCACCGGTTGCTCCAGCATCAAGCGCCCTTGCAAAGCAAAGGAACCTTGATGCAGTTCAAGATCGAGCGCGAGTATGGATGAATGCATATGGGTGTCCTATCGCGCTGTAATGCGAACCTGAACATCGGCGGGTGGCGCGGTATAGGGTGCAGAAGTCACCAAAATATGTGC
>JACSSB010000174.1 GCA_014879435.1 Phycisphaerales bacterium | reverse complement strand
ATCTGGGGTGGAGTGGAAGCTTTCAGTCAGCTTTACACCCGGCTCTACACCGGCTTGCAGGGATTGAATTTCGCCAGCGAAGCCTGCGCGGGACTGGATGCGCTGCTGCCCCGCGAGCAAAGTCTGATCGATGTACAAACTCTGAAAGGATTAGGCACGGGTGGCGGCGGTGTTCTAAGCCTGACCGGTGCGGGTGGTGCGCGAGTGACTCTGCCACGCAACGAAGTGGCGGCATTGATTGCCGAATTGCGCATTGTCATCGCCGAGCAACCCTGGGATTTCTTTGAGCATACCGATCTGCTCGATTTTCCCGGCGCCCGTTCCCGCGAACAAATCAAAGATCTACCCGCTTTCCTCCAAGCGGAAGATGCCTTGCAGAGCCTGTTCCTGCGCGGCAAGGTGGCTTATCTGTTCGAACGCTACTGCGCCGAACAGGAGCTGACCAGCATGTTGTTATGCATCGGTCCCAGCAATCAAGAAGTCAAAACCTTGCCGGAAATGGTGTACGACTGGATCGCCAGTACCCACGGCGCTACCCCGGAACAGCGCTCGGAACAGCCCACCGCGCTGTTTCTGATCCTGACCAAATTCGATATGGAGTTCGAGGAAAAAGCGGGCGAACGCTCGCCCGAGACGCGCTGGATCACTCGGCTGGAAAGTTCGCTGCTCAACTTCTTCGGCAAGCAATACCATTGGCCACGGCAATGGGATCGGGACGGCGTGTTTCGCAACAGTTATTGGCTGCGCAATCCCAACTTCAAAGCCAAGAATATCTTCGATTACGACGAGGAAGGCCGTGAGATCGGCGTTCGTCCCGGCGAGCGCAAACGGATCGAACGGTTCCGCGAGGCGTTTTTGCAGGATGCCACCGCCAGCGCCCATTTCCGCGATCCGCAACAAGCCTGGGAGGCGGGTTTCGCCCTCAATGACGGTGGAGTGACTTATCTCGCCGAAAATCTGCGCCCGTTGTGCAATCCTGAACTCAAGCGCCAGCAACTGGCTGCGCAGGTGGCACGATTGGGCGAACAGATGATCGAACATATCGCTCATTACTACGTTAGCGACGACCCAGAACAGGAAACCAACAAGCGCTTGGCCGCCGCACGCCAGATCGCCGGTTGTCTGATCAATTGCGCCGGAGAGCAGCGTTTCGGCGAATTACTACGTGCTTTGCAGGCCGACAGCGACGAATTGGAAGGCATTTATTACCGTATCGAAACCCGCCTACCGGATGAAAAACAGGCGGTAGGCGCCCCAAGTATTGGTACGGCGGTGAATACCCAAAAGATGAAGCTATTGCTGGGATTGAGCGAAGCCGCTGGAGAATCGGTTGATGCACCCCGCCAGGATGATGCGGCGTTGTTTGCCCGTGAAGCGGTGGCGGAGTGGATGCGCGACTTGCAGGATCTGAGTGGCAACAAGATGTTGTGCGATTATTTCCGGGTGCCGGACACAATGATGGTCGAATTTGTCAAAGAATTGATCGGCGGTGCGCAACGGCTAAAGTTGGAAGAGCGGATCGAACAGTTAGTACGCGAGGTCATCGGTTTTCGCATGAAATTTGAACAAATCGTGGCCTTGCCCGCCCGATTGACCGCCAATCTACTCAACCGTTATGTGGATTTTCTGGGTTACGACGCGCTGGCCCTGGAACAGCGGCCGATGTTGCCGCTGGAGACTGGTCCCTGTGCGGTGTTTCCACCACGAGTGGTACCGCGTGGGGGGCCTGTGTTGAGCGAACAGCAGTCTACCTACGATCAGGACTATTACACTGATTGGATTCGTGCATTTCTCGATCTGGTTGAACGCAATACCCGGTTCCGCGATGGCGCTGAGGTCGATCTTGTTGCCAACCGGCGGTTGGGTGAGTTACTGACGCGGCTGCGATCAATCGCTTGAGCCAGAGTCCCCGTCACCACAACATATATTCCGGCTTAGTCATGACTGGATGGGGCCGCCGGACTCGCGACGCTTGCCACGCGCTCGATTTCCTGGAGAACTAATGATGCCCACGCTTTCGGTTCGCATTTCGGAAGACCCCGCGCGTCCATTGGGGCATGCGATTGTGACCCTTGAAGGGTTGCCCCGCACCCTGGAGACTTTCGAATTCGCTTTGAGCCGCCACGGCTTCGCCGCTAACCATCTCGGTCCAGACGGTTGGCAGGGTGCGGAATACTGGTTGCAACCCGAAGAAGCTTGGTATAGCGATGCCGCCTTGAAGTTCGTGGTTGATCCTGATCTGGCATTCCAATTGGAGAACATGCCGTATCGGTTGGCGGTACGCGGCCAGGGTTTGGGCGAAACTGCTGCCACGACTTTCGTTTGGCCTTTGGATCTGGAGATCGAGGAGGGTAGCGCCAGTGCTGAACGCCGGGTGGTCGGCGGTACGCGGGTTGATCCAGGGCCAAAGACACGCCAGGAAGTGCCGAGCAGTATTGCTCCAGTTAAATCGGAATTACCGGAGATCGCTAACGCTGATCTACCGATTCCCGAACTGCCGATCCCTGATATCGCTACGGGCAAAACATCTGTGGAGGATGATCTCCCAACACGGGTGATGGGGCGCCGATCTACGCAGTCCCGGTCAGAGGTGCCAGAACGGGCATCGCCTCCCTTATTAAATGAAGCAAATGATGCACCATCATTGGCGGAGATGACCCGCCGAGCGCCAGGGCGCCTTAGCCCACCAACCGCTGGTGCCGGTCAAACCGCGCCACCCATTATTCCGACTGCCCCCGCATCGGAATCGCCAGTACCCAAGGCTTCGCCTCCGCCGGTGCCGATTTCAGTTCCACCTCCGCCAGCGCCACCCGCATTAGAGATTCCACTGGCACCGACCGTGGTTCCCGAATCGGAGTTACCAACTCAGGTGGTCCCGCCTCGGGTGAGGCCGTCGTCGGAGTCGCCACCCACCGCCGCGCCCGCAAGCGCGAGACCATCGTTGGTATCGTCATCTCCAGCCGCGTCCGCAAGTGCGAGATCATCGTTGGAACCGCCATCTCCAGCCGCGCCTGCAAGTGCGAAATCTGGCGCATCGCGGCTACTGCTTGGGGTGTTGGCTTTAGCAGTCTTGATGGTGGTGGGTTTGGGTGGATGGTGGTTCAGTCGACCCGCCAGGGACGCTACTAGGTCCGAAGCTGTCGATGCGCCCGCATCCGCTCGCGAGTCGGTTACTGACCGCGTTGCCCCTACGCATGCGGTATCTGCATCAGAGCCGGTGCCCGCACCCGAGCCGGTACCTGCGCCCGAGCCGGTGCCTGCACCGGAACCCGTGCCCGCGTCGGAGCCGGTGTCTACTTCGAAAACCGTTTCTCGACCCCATGCCGAGGAACCAAGATCGATACCCACGCCGTCAGCGACTCCTGCACCGCCAGTCTCCACGCCGATGCCGACACCAGTGATTCCACCCGCCGTTGCGGCGCCATCCACACCCTCTACGCCTAAGAAGCAGCATCGTGCGCCGGTTTCCTCTTCCAGCCACAGCCTGGAGGAGGAGTTGCAATCGCAATTCGATCCGACGGTGCAGGAATTGGAGAAAGGACTGCACCAGCAGAAAAAATCATCGGGATCGCGCCAGTAGGCTGAAACTGGAGTTTGGGTGGCTGCTACTGATTACCCTGCGATGACAGCGTTTGATTGCGGATAGAGGATATTTTCATCATGACCAACTATCGGGAGTATTTCTCATGAACCGTCCATTGATCGGCGCCCTGCTCTTTATGTTGGGTCTTTCAGGCGTGGCACCATCCTTTGCCGAAGATACCGATGCCAAACAAATTGGTATGGTCACCGGTTCCAAGACCGGTACCTACTATCAGTTTGGTAACAACATCGCTGGAGTCGCCAAAACCGTCGGTTTGGATATCCTGGTTAAGGATTCTCAGGGATCAATTGACAACATCAAACGGATCAACAGTAAGGAAAATGCCACTTTCGGCATCGTGCAATCCGATGTGCTGGGTTTTCTCAGCCGCTCTGAAAGCCCGGAGATGCGGAGTATTGCCAGTCGGCTCCGTTTGATTTTTCCGTTTTATAACGAAGAGGTGCATCTGTTCGCTAGCAAATCGATTCAATCTTTCGCTGATCTGAAGGGTAAGCGAGTCGTGGTAGGGGAGCAGGGTAGCGGTACTTGGCTGACCGCGATGAATCTGTTGCAACTGACAGGGGTTCAGCCAGCTGAATTGCTGAATTTGCCACCACTGCAGGGAGTGACCGCAGTGCTCAAGGGTGAAGCCGATGCCATGTTCTATGTCGCTGGCAAGCCGGTTAGTCTGTTTACTAAGTTGGGCAATTTGATCGATAAGCCGGAATTTGCCCCGTTGATGGCGAATGTGCATTTCGTGCCGTTGAACGAGCCACGCATGCTGAACGAGTACCTGGTAGCCGAGATTGGCCAGAGCGATTACGAATGGAGCAGCGGAACCGTGCCGACCATTGCGGTCAAGGCCGTGTTGATGAGCTTCGATTTTTCCGGTAAGCAAAGTCCCTATTTCATTCAGCGGTGCCGCCAGTTGGGTAGCTTGGGTCAGGTCATTCGCGCCAACTTAGGCCAACTCAAGCAAAGTGGCCATCCTAAATGGAAAGAAGTCGATCTCGACGAAAAAGTGGGCCTTTGGCAATTGGATAGTTGTTCGCGGGATGGCAAGAGCAACGTGAAGAGCGGCGAGAAGGTCGATCTAGGCCGTCAGTTGGAGAAGATGTTGCTGAATCAGTACCAGTGGCCCCAATATTTGATCCCGATGGGCTGAGTTTGGGTTCGTTGCGGCGGACTGAATGTTGAAGGGTCATTAATTGAAACTGAGCGTTGGGAGGAGGAAAGCTGATGCGATGGGTTTGGGCAGTTTTGATAGGGGTCTGGATCATAGGAAGTGTTCCAGCATGGGCTCAGGATGGGCGGCCGGACGCACGTATGGAGTTTTCCAGTTTTTCCGTGGGTTTGTTGCTTGGTTATAGTGAGGGGCAAGGCACGCTGGATTTTCAGGGTCGCCAGTACCGCTTTACGATCTCGGGATTCAAGGTGGCGACCTTGGGTATTAGCCGGGTCAATGCCGAGGGTCAAGTCTACCGTCTGCGGGACATTGCGGATTTTGCCGGGCGCTACATTGTGGTCGAGGGAGGATTGACCTTCATCGAGGGGGGCGGCCCCGCCATGTTGCGCAATGAGCATGGTGTGACCTTATATCTACAGAATGCCCAAGTAGGTCTTGATTTGACTTTGGGTGGTGGCGGCTTGTCGATCGTGTTGGAGTCATCCCCCGATGATGAGGATAAACCAGCGCCGACCGGGATGACCGACGCGGCGAGTTGAATACCGTCCGCTTGTTTCCGTTTCCGTTAAGAGCGAAACAGACCTGAGCAATCGCAAGGCGCGTACACGCATGATGGAACAAATTCTACTCCGCAGCGGCCCCTTTGATGGATTGCGCGAAATCGGTGGCTTCGGCCAGCCATTGCATGCGCTCTATCCGCAAATTCGGGCGGTGCTGGCCGGTGTGCTGACGCCAGCCGGTGATCTGTTGGCCGAACCGGTGGTTGATCGGGTCAACAATCGGATCGATTGGTATACCGAGGGTGATCCCGAAGAGCCACCGATTGTCTTAAGCGACTTGCCAGAGGAACAACGCCAAGCGATACGTGCTCAGCTCAATGCTGGTTTGGAGCGCGGGCGGGAGCTGGCAGAGCAGTACGCAACGGTTACCGATGCTCGTCAAAATCAATTAGGCGCGATTTTGCGGGCGGTGTTAGCCACGCCAGCGGAGACCGAGGTCTTTGTGGTCAATGGTCGGCCAGTGGTGGTCGGTTGGGGCTTTACCCCGGATCGGCCTTGGGCAGAGCCGGTCAGTGCTGTTGAGTCAACACTGGTCTCGCCTGGATCGCTTAAGCCTCACCGTGATGTGGTGATTCCTGAGGTTCCCATGCCGGAACAGCGGAACCCCACATCGCTGGATGCCACCCCGGTCGAGAGTGAAGTGCGGACAGAGGCTTTGCCAGATTCCGTGCCATCACCCACAGAACCGCTGGATGCGCCGTCCGTCACTCTCCAACCGGAATCACCTACAGAATCGCTGGATGCGCCGTCCGTCACTCTCCAACCGGAATCGGAATCGGAGCCGAAATCGCCAGAACCGCTTCCTGTCGCGTCCTCGCCAGAACCAAAACCACCCGAATTGCCACCAGAGTTACCCGTCTTATCTCAAACCGAGTCCACCGTGTCCACGTCGTCACCCTCCTTGGCACAAGCCTCGCCGGAATCTGAATCCGCGCCACCGGTATGGATGGCCAACCCATCACTTACCGATGCACCTGAAACGGTGGGGCCATTGCGCTATGTGGTGGTGGGTTCATGGGGATTTTGGAGCGTGTTTGCGCTCGCGGTTTTATTGGTGCTGGGGGCGCTTGGTTTGCGTTATTGGCAGGCATCGACTATAGGGCAGGTGGCGATAGTCCCAGGATTGTCAGGTACACCGGATTCTGATGCCTTGGCCGAAGCTCAACGGATCGAAACGGAATTGCGCGACCGGCTCGAACAGGGTTTAGCGCGGCTGACCGAACAGCGCAAGCAATGCCGATTGTCGACAGGGGCGGAGTCATCGACGCTCACCGTGGGATCAGGCGAGCCGGGGAATACGGAATCGACTCTACCCGTTGAGCCGTCTGCCGTGGAGGGTTCGCGCCATACGGTCAAAATCCCTCCGGTTGCTGATGCGGACCCGCATCTATCCTCGCCGGTGAGTACCTCCGCTCCCAACGTTCCCAATATTCCCAACGTTCCCAACGTTCCCAGTGGAGATCGTGGAAGCGAAAAGCCAGTCGTCGCCGCACCACCCGCTACGCCTGCCGAAGCTGCGACAGCCCCGAAAAATCCGCTGACAGAAACGCCGAGCGATACGCTGGAAAGCGCAATCACGGCGCCATCGGTCGCATCGGATGATGCGCAATCCCGCCGTTCATCACCAACTGGACGCCAGACCCCGGATAAGACAGGGGTTGCACCGGTCGCCACCGCGACAAACCCCTCATCTGGCAAAGCAGCCCAGTCCCGAAGTTTGGAAGAGGAATTAAGCCGCGAATCGAGCCAACCGCTTCCATCCTCATCGCATTCGGCGCCACCACTTGAGCCACCACCGGTCAAAAGCGAACCGACCCCCGAGGAGCGCCGGGAATTCGCTCAGCGCATGTCGGCGGCTGGTGCAGTTACAGGTGAGATTACCGTGACTTTGCTGTGGAACAGCCATAGCGATCTCGACTTGGTGGTGACCTGTCCCGCTGGGCAATCGTTGGATTACCAGAACCCCGCCGAATGTGGCGGGACTCTGGACGTAGATGCCAATACCGCCCGCGATAAATTGCAAGATCGGCCGATGGAGAACGTATTTTGGCCATCTGGCCAAGCGGTGCCGGGTACTTATCGCATCGCCGTTCGCTACCTTCCGCGGAAGGATGAACAATCGCCGCAGGAAACATCTTTTCAGGTACGGTTAGGCCGAGATGGTCGAGAATCGGTGTTCAAGGGCAAGATCCGCCCCAATACGGTCGTGCCGGTGACGGACTTTAGAGTGGAACATTGAGGAAGTATCGATGAGCGAGCGGCAACGAGCGCAGTACACGATGTACACCACCGAAGCGGCGATTCCCGCTTATCAGCGGGCCTGGATCTGGGGTACGGTGGCACTGGTGATTCTGCTGTGCGGTATTGCCATCGGCTGGTTGGCGAGTGATTTGTTGCCGCGCCATCAGCCTGACATTGCGTTGAATGAGCCATCATCAATAGGCGAGGCTGCCACGTTGCTGGATCGGCAGCAGGTGATCAATGAACAATTGCGTGCTCGCATCGCTCAAGTGGAGCAAGCGCTGGCAGGCGATGTCTGCGGCCCAGTGGCATTGGAGGCGCTGACGCAGGATCGTCCTAAGTGACTCTTGGTGCCTCAAGTGGCCATACTTGATTGCGCGGCGAAGACAAGAATCCTTTTCCTGAGGAGGAGTGCAACATGTCGAGTTATTCGATTAGTCTGAACTGGCAGCGTGAGACGCCCGATTTCGATTACAAAACCTTCAACCGGGGGCATGTCTGGCAACTGTCCGGCGATCAGACGGTGCGCGGCTCGGCGGCACCGGATTATTCTGGTGATGCCGACATGAGTAATCCTGAGGAAGCCTTGTTGGCGGCATTGTCTAGTTGCCATATGTTGACATTTCTGGCCATCGCCGCGCTCAAGAAGCTGGTGGTGGAACGCTACGAAGATGAGCCCGTAGCCGAACTCGGCAAGAACGAGCGTGGTAAGATGATGGTCAGTCAGCTCACCTTACGGCCCAAAGTAACATTTAGCGGTACGGTTGCTCCCAGTCCTGAAACAGTGATGGATCTGCATCGCAAGGCTAAGGAAAATTGCTTTATTGGCAATTCCCTGTTAACTCCGGTAGCCCTTGAGCCGCGTTTCTAATCACTGGCGGAGATGGCAGCGAGCGATATTGCATTACTGCTTATCTTCCCTAATATAGGCACCTTTCAAGAATCACTGGGGAATTGAGGAATTATTCGGTATGTGGGGGTTTGACAGACGCATTGTTTTGTTGGGTATTTTGGCGTGGCTGGTTGGGGGCTGCGCCACGAACGAGGCACAAAATCCGTCCACACCACCCTTGGTGACAAATCGCACGGCGGCTGCCTCCAATCGTGAGTCCTGGTTATTGGTGGATACCAAGCGCGACCAGCTGATGCTTATGCGCGGCGAACAGCCTATAAAGGTGTTTGATCAAATTGCGCTAGGTAGTAGTGGTGCCGGTCTTAAGTCCCGTCGTGGCGACAATAAGACACCGCTGGGTGTATTTCGGGTTGGCTGGGTCAACGATCACAGCAAATTCAAGAAATTCATTGGTCTCGATTACCCGAATACCGACTACGCTGAACGAGCCTTGCGTGAGCGCCGGATTGATCAATGGACTTATGAGCGCATCCGTTCTGCCTGGATCAGCGGCAACCGGCCACCGCAGGATACGCCGCTTGGAGGACAGATTGGCATTCATGGGGTCGGCGGTGGCGATCCGAATGTTCACAGTGCCGGTGTCAATTGGACCAGCGGTTGTGTGGCGTTGAACAACTGGCAGATCGACGCGCTCAGGCCGTGGGTTAAGGTCGGGATGCGTGTCGAAATTCGTTAATATCGAAATTTGCTGGTGTTAACCGGGGGAATTTCTGCATTATGTGATAACTGTCCTATATAATCTCACATATAATCCAGCATCGCGGCGATGTTTGCCGCTATTTAGCCCTCACCTCATCAATAACAATCTTTTTATGCGTAAGGAGCCAATGATGTCCATGAAGAATCTGAGTAAAGTGTTTGCCTTAGCCCTGGTCGCAGGTTTGACGGTCGGTTGCGCCAGCACCAGCGATGTGCAAAGAGCACAGAACGATGCTAACGAAGCCAAGTCCATGGCCCGTAATGCGATGGATACCGCTAACGAAGCCAAGTCCATGGCTAGCGAAGCAAGATCTATCAGCATGGCAAACGAAGAAAAGCTCAATCGCGTATTCAAGCGCTCGATGCTTAAGTAAATCGATTCGCTTGAGCGTAAGAAAACCCCGCGATTCTATGAATCGCGGGGTTTTTTATTGCCCTTTGAACGGCCACTACCCGCTAGCAACGGCGGGCATACCTGACCTGTTACTGGTACGGTCTTGATGTGTAGTAGGACGAGCGGTATGCCGGTGGTGCAGTGGGCGCGGGCTGGTAAGGAGTGGCCGGCATCGGCGCCCGATGATAAGGATCATAACGCGGAGGCAAATACGTCGGTACCCGACTACCGGGTGGTGGATAGGCTGCCGCCTGTTGATTTGAGCTGGGCGCAATACTAACCGCGACGGGAATGCCGCTGGCTTGCTCGACCGCTACTTCGAGCGCTGTCGGGTCTACGCCGGGCATGTCTGGGCCAGTTTTGGCGATAATCGCCTCCCGTGCTTGGTCCAGAGTAACCTTGATTGATAGATTCTCTTCTTCCAGTGGTTCGTGTGATTCAACGAATAACTCACCATTGAAACGCCCCACCTTGACCGGCTGATCGACCAAACGCACCGTGGTCCCCACTGGCGTTATCTCGTACATCTGCTCGATATCCTCCGGGTACATTCGCACACAGCCATGAGTGACGCGCATACCGATGCCATAGGGCTTATTGGTGCTGTGGATCAGATAGCCAGGTACACCTAAGCGCATGGCGCGGCGTCCCAATGGATTATCCGGGCCGCCAGGAACCACATCGGGCAGAAAATCGCCTTGGGCCGCATGCTCGGCCTTGATGGATGCCGGTGGCCGCCAGGGTGGATCGACTTCCTTGGCGATGATTCGAGTGGCCCCAAGTGGGGTTTTCCAGTCCATGCGACCGATACTGACCGGATAGGTATGGACCATCTGCTGCCCATCGGCACCCGCCTTGGGATAGTAGTACAGTCGCATTTCTGCGATGTTGAGTACCACGCCCTCGCGAGGGGTATTGGGCAGGATATAGCGGGTTGGCAGCACGATCAGCGTGCCCTGGCCGGGTGCCCAGCGATCCACACCCGGATTGGCATGGATGATTTCTTCGTAGCCCAGGCCGTAGCGGCGGGCGATATCGATCAGGGAGTCATCTTTGGCAGCATAGGTGACTTTCACCTGCCCAATCACATCGACATCGGGCGGTGGCAAGGGATAAGCAGTCGCCTGCGCGGCACTGGCAGTCAGCCAGCTTAGCGGCAGCAGCAGCCAGTGAAGGCGTTTCAAAAAAGAATTCGACATGGAAGTGTCTCGTCTCCGATAAGCATGAAGCAGTAAAACTAAAATATTGCCCGTAATCTCGAGCTAATGCCATAGCGATAATCCGGTTCTGGCGTGATCGGCCTGGAGAAAATGCACAATTGGCTTTTGTTGATCCTCCTTGTTTATCCTCCTTTGACTCGATCTTGGCTTAACCTGTTCCCGGTTTTGATCGAAACAGGATGTTGATGCCTGCATTCAACCTTAATGGAAAAAAGCTTTTTTGCCGAGCTTTGGGGTATGCTGTAACGCAACTGCTTTAAGTCAACCTTTGTTTGAAGGCCATCCTCCTGTAGTGCTGGATGAGCCACCAAGAGACGGAGGAGGTGATCGATGGCGGAATCCCTGATGTTGATCCAGACGATCCAAGATGTGGTGCGACGTCATGGTGGATTGCCGACTCGGTTGCTGCAGATTCTGCGGGAAGTGCAGGATGAGCAGACTTGGTTATCCCCCGAAGTACTGGAACAGGTGGCCGAAGCGCTGGGCCTGTCGGTAGACAAGGTGCGCGCAGTCGCCGAGTTCTATTCCTTTCTCTACACCGAGCCGCGTGGTTCCTACGACATTCTATTCAGCGACAACATCACCGACCGGATGCTGGGCAATCGTGCGTTGCTCCATTATCTCAGCGAACGGCTTGGCGTTGCGATTGGTGAAACCCGTGCCGATGGCAGGGTCAGTGTCGGCACTACCTCTTGTACGGGGATGTGTGACCAAGGCCCCGCCGCTTTGGTTAATGGTTACGCCCTGACTCGGCTGGATCGGCCGCGATTGGATCAGATCGTAGAACTAATCAACCAGCGTGCCCCGTTGGAACAGTGGCCACGCTCATTTTTCGAGGTCAGCAGCAACATTCGTCGTGCCGATATTCTGCTGGGGCGGCATTTTGCCGACGGTGCAGCGCTGCGGGAGGTATTGAAGCGTGGACCGGAAGCGATACTGGAAGCATTAAATACCTCTGGTTTGCGTGGCCAGGGTGGCGCTGGCTACAAATCGGCCGCCAAGTGGATTGCCTGCCGTAATGCGCCCGGTGCGGTGAAGTATGTGGTCTGCAATGCCGACGAAGGCGAGCCGGGCACCTTCAAGGATCGGGTGTTGATGCAGGATTTCGCCGATCTGGTGTTCGAGGGCATG
>JACSSB010000169.1 GCA_014879435.1 Phycisphaerales bacterium | reverse complement strand
TGCGCCAATTCCTGCATGATCGCTTTATAGCGGTCGCGCTGTTCCGGTGATAGCGCGACACCGGACAGCCGGAAGTCACGCAGAGCATTGTCGATAACCCTGCGCTGGGCGGCATCGAGTTGGGCATATTCCGGTCCATCGGCAATTTGCTGATAGGCGCGATACAGTCCTTGGTGTTGACCCAGCTCAGTGTAATAGGCACTCAGCTTAGGCAGGCAGGTGTTATAAGCGGCGCGTAGTTCCTCGGAATCGAGGACCGAGTGCAAATGATTGACAGGTGACCAGGTTCTGCTCAGGCGATCTTCCAATTCCTCTAACGGCTGGATCAAATTATCCCAGGTAGGGGCAGGATTCGCGGCCAGTAACCGTTCGAGTGTGGCGCGATTGTCGGCCAGTGTGTGATCGATGGCAGGTTCGATATGTTCAGGCCGAATAGCGGCATAACACGGTAAGTCAGCGGCTGCCAGTAATGGATTGCTCATCGCGTAAACATTATTTTAGTGTTGAAAATTTATTTCAGATAAATGGAATCCCAGATTTTTCCAACCCATGATCGATTTTTTGCCCAGCTAGTACTGACGCCTTTTTCTAGGAAGAATTTTTTATACTGCTTATCATCTTTCATAATGTGCTGCCTTAGCCATTGTCTTAGAAAACTCATCAGTTCAAGGTTCACAGGCGTCCCTTGATCGAATTTCTTTCGAATATTGACGAGTTCTGCCTTGAGTTGTTCGTGATGCTTTTGATGAGTGTCGACATCAGGATAGTCGAATATACGAAATAGGCTTTCTTCGACTGAAAAATGGACCGTCGTGTATTGGGTCAATTCGGCTAAGATTCCGCTGATCAATGTGTCATCGGTTTTGTGTAAGATGGCCTCATTATATAACTTGTTGATTAATCCAATAAGAATCTTGTGTTGCTCATCGATTTCCTGAATTCCTACGCTGATTTCATCTGTCCAAGGTATGTATTCTTGAGTCGTAGACATAATGGCTTTTCCTATCGTTTGACGTGGTGATGTTGCTTATACAAAAGGGTTATGGTGAAGGGAATATTAATTGGATTGGCCATTGCCATTCCGGTAGGGCCAATTGGGTCATTATGCTTGCAGCATACTTTGATGCATACGCTGTTGCTTGGGTTTGTTGTCTGGTTTGGGTACGACTAGCGCCGATGCTGTGGATGCAGCGTCGCTAGTTTTGGACTGGTGTCGCAGGTACATATGTTACTGGTATGATCATTGAAGCCGCAAGTGATGGATGGCACATTTTTGCTATATCTGGGCAAGTGGATTTCGTCCACCCACGAGCGGGCAAGGAGATGTTCCAGCCGCATCGGATTTCTGCGTGATGATCTATCCGCTTTATGGGATTAGCCACGCTTTGGGGTTACTGATCGCCGGCTTTGGGGTCGTGTAGGTGGCGCTCCCGTAACCGCCGGTAATTCTGAGCCGAGTATTCGAGAAATTCCAACTCACGATCATTCAGTGGCCGGATTTGGCGGACGGGGCTGCCGACATAAAGAAAACCGCTTTCCAGCACTTTACCGGGTGGCACTATGCTGCCCGCGCCAATGGTCACTCGTGATTGCACCACCGCTTTATCCATGATAATCGAGCCCATGCCGATCAGGCAGTAATCCTCGATCGTGCAGGCATGCAGGATCACCTTATGACCGACCGTGACATCGTTGCCGATGACGGTAGGTTGACCCCCTGGGCAAAAGCGGCTGTCGTGGGTGACGTGAATGATGGTGCCATCCTGAATGCTGGTACGTGCGCCGATACGGATCTGCTGGATGTCGCCGCGAATCACGCTCATTGGCCAGATCGAACTGTCTTCCCCGATTTCAACGGCACCGATGATCAAGGCGGTGTCGTCGATGTAAACCGTGGGATGGATGCGTGGGGTGTGCTGTTCAAAGGGACGGATTGGCATGGAGGCAGTGCTCGTTGGTAGTGTGTAAGCCTTCATTTTCTCTCTATCGACGTATTAGCGCATCGTGACCAGTTCTTCGGCACTGGTAGGGTGGATGGCCACGGTATCGTCGAAATCGCGCTTGGTCGCACCCATGCGGATGGCGACCGCGAAGCCTTGTAGTATTTCGTCGGCACCCTCGCCGATGAGATGGCAACCGATAATCTTCTCCTCCGGGCCGAGGCAGACCAGCTTCATGGCGGTCTGTGGCTGACGCGGCGTGAAAGCGTGGTACATCGGCCGGAAGCGGGTTTGATAGATCCGTACTGCGGTGCCGTATTGGTGCCGCGCTTCTTCCTCGGTCAGTCCAATCGTGGCGATGGGTGGGTGGCTGAACACTACGCTGGGAATATTTTCGTAAGGCAGGTAGCGATCCGGTTGCTGCGCAAACAGCCGGTCAGCCAGTCGGCGGCCCGCAGCGATTGCCACCGGAGTTAAGTGAAAACGTTCGGTGACATCGCCGATGGCGTAAATGCCCGCGATGTTGGTGTTCTGATAGGGGTCGGTCGGAATGCTGCCGTCCGGGTTGGTCACCACACCCGCCGCCGCCAGATTGATCGAATCGGTGTTGGGGTCACGACCGATAGCCCATAACAGGGTATCCACCTCCAGGGTATCTCCGCGCCCCGTACAGTGCAGATTGAGCGTGCCCTTGGCCATGCGCGCCACCGCATTGACTTGAGTGTGCGTGAGGATATGGATGCCGTCTTCGCGTAGCCGCTCCATCAATTGCTCACGCAGTAGAGCGTCAAATGGCCGCAGTACCTGATCTTTACGCAGCAGCAGCGTCACTTCGGCGCCCAAAGCGTGCAGCATTCCCGCCAGTTCTACTGCGATATAACCGCTGCCAGCGATGGCTACCCGCTGTGGACAGGCATTGAGTTCAAAAAAACCGTCGGAAGTGATGCCGAATTGAGCACCGGGCAGTTGGGGAACGCGTGGTCGGCCGCCAGTGGCAATGACCAAATGATCGGCGCTGTAATGCTGGTCTCCCACCACCAAGGTACGGGCGTCGGTGAAATGGCCAAAACCTTCGATCAGTTCGACACCCGCTTCTGCTAGATAGCCGCGATACCATGTATTGATGTCTTGCACGAAGCTATCGCGTGCGTTCTTGAGGGTGTGCCAATCGAAGCCGAAATAATCCAGCCGAAAGCCGTAACTGGGGGCATCATCGAGCGCGTGCGCCAGTTGGGCGGCGTACCACATGATTTTTTTGGGTACGCAACCGACATTGACGCAGGTGCCACCGAGTCGGCCAACTTCGATCAAGGCACAACGAGCACCATGACGAGCGGCTCGTTCCGCCACCGACAGGCCACCACTACCACCGCCGATGACGATGAGGTCGTAATGCTGAGTCATGTATTCTCCAAACGATGAACATCAGTCGTTACTATAGCCTGCACCCGACCGATCCGCCGGACGAGACTCATAGATGCGGGATCGATGTGGCGATAAGAGCCAAAGTGAAGAGAAGTAAAGGATCGCCACCATGGGCCGGATTTAGAGCCGGACGAGTCGGAATCATCGTGAACGAGACCCTATAAAATCGGAGGTAATGGATGGGTGGATTCAAATGGATCTTCATTGTGTTGTTGTGGCCCTTGTGGGCTGGTGCCGAAGAACTGAGTTGGCGAGGACAACTGACCCAGGGCGGTTTGATCATCGGCCAGGCTCCACCCGGAACACGCTTGGAGCTGGATGGACAAGCGATACCGTTGACGCGAAACGGGGTTTTTGTGTTCGGATTTCATCGCGACGCACCACCCATCGCAAGATTGCGCGCGGTTTTTCCGAATGGGCATCAGGAAGAACGGTCGCTGAGAATTGTGCCACGTGAATATGATATTCAAAGACTGAACGGATTATCTTCGAGCAAAGTGACTCCACCTTCCAGCGTGTTGGAACGTATCAACCGAGAAAATGCCCGAGTGGCTGCAGCTCGCCAGCGGGAGATCCAGCAACCGTATTTTCTAAGCGGCTTTATTTGGCCAGCGACCGGCCGTATCAGTGGGGTATACGGCAGTCAGCGCATTCTCAATGGGGAACCTCGCCAACCTCATTATGGTGTCGATGTTGCCGCGCCCGTTGGTACGCCGGTGCGTGCTCCAGCCGATGGCGTCGTGATCCTGGCCGAGCCCGATCTGTACTACAGCGGGGCCACCTTAATCATCGATCATGGGTATCGACTCAGTTCTACCTTGATGCATCTAAACCAGATCCATGCACGAGTCGGGCAGGTGGTACATCAGGGTGAGGTGGTTGCCACCGTGGGCAAGAGCGGTCGGGTCACCGGGCCACACCTGGATTGGCGGATGAACTGGCGGGAAGCGCGCATTGATCCGGCGCTGTTGGTTCCACCGATGCGCTAGAGCGTAGCGAAACCGGAAACGGGAAGGTCTTTGTTGCGAAGCCCACCCACCTTTTCCGCATAGAGGGAAAGGTGGGTGGGTTAGGTGGTTTACACGATCGGCATTTCCGGGATCGGTTTTAGCTTCCAGATCTCGGAGTTGTACTCTTCCATGGTGCGGTCGGTGGAGAATTTACCGCTGAACGCCGTATTAAGAATGCTCATTTTTGCCCAACGCTCCTGGTCCTGATAGGCCAGAGAGGCTTGCTCTTGCGCATTGATGTAGGCACGCAGATCAGCAATGGTCAGCCACGGATCATGCGGGCTGGTCAGCGAATGCAGGATCGGATCGAAAATGCCCTGTTCGAACTGGTTGAAGTGACCGCTTTCTAACAGATGCATGATCCGGGCAATGTCAGGATCACTTTGAATGATCGAGACTGGGTTGTAGTCCCGCCGCCGCTCCTCGACCTGCTGTGCAGTCATGCCAAACAGGAAAAAGTTCTCGTCGCCGACCTCTTCGCGAATTTCGATGTTGGCGCCATCGAGAGTACCGATGGTCACGGCGCCGTTCATCATGAACTTCATATTGCCGGTTCCCGAAGCTTCTTTACCGGCGGTGGAAATCTGCTCGGATAGATCGGTACCGGGGCAGATGATTTCCATCGCACTGACCCGATAGTTCGGCAGGAAGGCCAGCTTCAAGTTATCGCCGATTTCGGAGTCATTGTTGATGACCCTGGCGATATTATTAATCAGCTTGATGATCTGCTTGGCCATGTAGTAGCCGGGTGCGGCCTTGCCACCGATCAGTACGCAGCGTGGGGTCCAGCGATCCGCTTTGCTGTGCTTGAGACGGTCATACAGATAGACGACATGCAGGGCATTGAGTAGCTGACGCTTGTACTCGTGCATGCGCTTGACCTGCACATCGAACATGGCTTTGGGATTGAAGACCACGCCGCAATCGGCCTCGACCAAGCTAGCCAGCCGGACTTTGTTGTCGTGCTTGATAGCCCGCCAGCGCTCCCGGAATTTGGGATCGTCGGCATGTGGCGCCAGCTTGCGCAGCTCGTCCAGATCGGTGACCCAGCCGGGGCCAATGGTTTCGGAAATCAACGCGCTCATGCCAGGGTTACAACCAGCCATCCAGCGCCGCTGAGTGACGCCATTGGTCTTGTTGTTGAATTTCTCCGGCCACAGCTCGTAGAAATCGCGGAACAGCCCTTGCTTGAGCAGATCGGAATGCAACGCTGCCACGCCATTGACCGAGAAGCTGCCGACGATGGCCAAATAGGCCATGCGGACCTGTTGTTCGTAGCCTTCCTCGATCAGGGACATCCGCGCCTGACGCTCGATATCGCCGGGCCAGCGGCTGGCGACTTCGACCAGGAAGCGGGCGTTGATTTCGTAGATGATGTCCAGCAAGCGGGGTAGCAGTTGCCGGAATAGCCGTACCGACCAGCGCTCCAGCGCTTCGGGTAGCAAGGTGTGGTTGGTGTACGCCATGCAATGGCGAGTGATGTTCCAGGATTCGTCCCAGCCCAGATTGTGTTCGTCCATGAGCAGGCGCATCAATTCCGCCACGGCAATGGTGGGATGGGTATCGTTAAGCTGGAAGCAGTTTTTCGCGGCGAATTGACTGAAATCCTCGCCGTGGACGCGTACCCACTGTCGGAGCACGTCCTGGAGGCTGGCGGAGGCTAGGAAGTATTGCTGACGTAACCGCAGCTCCTTGCCGCTTTCGGTAGCGTCGTTGGGGTAGAGCACCATGGTGATGTTTTCCGCCATATTCTTGGCGCCCACAGCATCGGTGTAGCTACCCGCGTTAAAGTCCTCAAAATCGAATTCATCCGTCGCTGCGGCCGCCCACAAGCGCAAAGTATTGACCGTGCCGTTCTGATAACCCGGAATCGGAAAATCGTAGGGCATGGCCAGCACGTCGTGGGTATCCAGCCAGCGCCAACCCATGGTGCCGTCGAGTTTGGTATAGCCTTCGGTGCGACCACCGAACTTGATGCGCTGGGTGTACTCGGGACGCTCCAAATCCCACAGAATGCCGCTACCGAGCCAGTGATCAGGCACTTCGACCTGATAGCCGTTTTCGATGCGCTGACGAAACATGCCGTAGGCGTAGCGAATGCCGTAACCGACCACTGGCAATCGCAAGGTGGCGCAGCTATCCATGAAGCAGGCCGCCAAGCGTCCTAGGCCACCGTTACCCAAACCGGCGTCGTTTTCGCACTCGACCAGCTCTTCCAGGGTCAAGCCCATTTCGTACAAGGCTTTGTTGACCGGCTCGGAAACGCCCAGATTCAAGATGGCGTTACTCAAGGCCCGGCCCATCAGAAATTCCATGGACAAGTAATAGGCTCGCCGCACGCCACCATCCACTTCATAAGCGTAGCGGGTATTTTTCCAGCGTTCCCACAGCCGGTCGCGCAGGGTTAGGACCAGAGCCTCGTACATGTAGTAGGTGTACTTGGTATGCCGGTCGCGGCCCAGAGTGTGGCTGAAATAATGCCGGAAATCGGCAGCAATACTTTTGGCATCCATGCCTAAAGGAGGTAATTCGGTCAACCAAGATGCTGGTGTGCTTCTTTCTACGGTTTGAATCATCATAGCGGTGAAGTCCGTTGATGTGCTTGTGGGATTGGAAGCGCCCGGTGAGTCGGGCTGGCTCAGACCCGATGGCATCTAGGATGCCGGGATAGCTTTAACCGAACCCGCAGCTTGCGATGAGGCGTTCGTTAAACATCATAAAAACGATAGTCGGGCGATTCCCAATTGCAAGGCATGATCATCACCGCTTTGGGAACAATCGAAGAAGAGGGGTTCTCGACCATGGAGCATCGCGATGCTCATTCCAGACCCGAGGCGTGTCTATTTGCGGTGATTCGGTGGAACGATCATTCGGACTGCGGGGGGTATTTCATCGGTGATAGACGGTATACCGCATCCATGCTGATTGGGCGGAATGCGTGTTTGGATGGGTGGATAGAACGGGTTTACAAGCAATGAGAGGTATCTACTAGGTGACTAGTCGAGACAACGAGCGGCTTGTTCGCGGGTGTAGAAATTGCCGAAGCGGATGAATCCGGCAATGACGCTGGCTTTGATGGAGATAATGTGGCCGTGGGGATTGCGCGCCAATACAAGATGATCGGGTAAGCCATCTAGGGCATGAAATGGAGCGGGAGTCCCATCGGCTCGGCAGGAACAGTAGACCGCACCCGTTTCCTGATCTAGAAAGCCAGGAATAAAACCGAGGTGCCGGTTGGCCGCACTTACACCACTCGTTCCCGCAAATGAGTGGTTTTCGGCTTCCAGAGTTTGCAAAGTTAGCGTCTGTGCCATGATCATGACCTCGTGCCTTGGACAATGAGGCAAGACAAGATCCTTAGTATGCGAAGGACTGTATTATTAAAGCAACACGTTGTTGCAATTTTAGTCTAGCAAGTTTTTTCAGACACACAAGCTGAAATTGCAATCTTGTTGTCACCCATTTGCCATCAAAGCATGATTGCAGTACGGATTCCGGTATAAAGAGGGTTTTACTGTGTCTGAAGTTCCCCATCTTTATGTGGCTTTATCGGGCCATGGTTTTGGCCATTTGGCTCAGGTGGCGCCGGTGCTGAATGCACTCTGCCAGCGCTGTCCGACAGTTCGGCTGACCGTGCAAAGCGTGTTGCCAGAACCGATTTTACGTGGACGGATCGCTGGCGCATTCACGGTAGTGAGTGGTGCGGCCGATTTCGGCATGCTGATGGTCGATGCACTGGAAGTGAAGGCTGAGGACAGTTTGGCCGCGTATCGAGCATTTCATGGGGAGTGGGCGGCGCGATTGAGCTGGCAGGAAAGCGTGCTGCAGCAAGCGAAACCCGATCTGCTATTGGCCGATATTCCCTATCTGAGTCTGGCGGCAGCGGCCCGCTTGGAGATTCCAGCGCTGGCACTGTGCTCGCTGAACTGGGCAGATATCCTACAGGCTTATTGCGCCACTGCCCCCGATTTAGCGGTGCTGCGCGAGTCGATGTTGGCGGCGTACAACAGTGCGGTGGCGTTTCTGCAGCCAGCGCCCAGTATGCCGATGCCGAATATACGCAATGGCCAATCGATTGGTCCTATCGCCGCCCTGGGTCGAAATCGGCGAGCGGAGATCGAGCGTCGATTGGGTTTGCGCGATGGCCAGCGGCTGGTATTGATGGGTCTGGGCGGCGTCAATCTGCGTCCACCTTTGGAAATGTGGCCGACGCTGCCGGATATCTGCTGGCTGATTCCACCAGATTGGGGTCAGGTGATGCGGCCGGATGTGCGTAGCTGGGACGTATTACCTGATTACCCGATGCTGGATCTGGTCCGCTCCTGCGATGTGTTGCTCACCAAGCCCGGTTATGGCGCCTTCGTCGAGGCGGCTTGCAGTGGTATCCGGGTACTCTATGTCGGGCGCGACGATTGGCCGGAAGAACCATGGCTCAGTCGCTGGCTGAGCGAGCACGGCAATGCGGTCAAGATCAATCGCCAGCAACTGGCAACGGGTGATCTGGCCGAGCCTTTGCGGATGCTGTTGGCGCAACCGCTCAAACCACCGGTGGCACCAACGGGCGTGATGGAAGCCGTGGACTGGTTAGAGCGATTGCTGAATTAAAGCGCCAGATACGCCTGGCGGATGGCGCGCATACTAGTCGCCGCACCTGAGCGCAGTTTGTGATCGACGAAGTGGGTGACCTGGGTATCGCTGGGGTTGATTTCTACGGTGGGAATGCCCATCTGACTGGCTTGTACCACAGGGCCAGCAATATAGGGAAAAACACTGGTGGTGCCGATGCTAAATACCAGATCGAAACCTTGATCCAGTTCCTGATAAAGATGCTGAATCGCGTGTGATGGCAGCATTTCGCCAAATAGCACCACCCGTGGTCGCACCAGCGCGTGACAACGTGGGCAATGGGGCGGGATTTCCAATTGGCTGTAATCAGCGACCGTGGTCGCGTAGTCGCAGCGGGTGCAATGCAGATCGTGAACGTCACCGTGAATTTCGATGAGATTGCGGCTACCTGCATCGCGGTGGAAACCATCAATATTTTGGGTCAGCACGCAGACTTCGAAGTGATCCTGTAGTTCGGCGATGATGGCATGCGCATCGTTGAAACGGGCACCACGACAGGAATTCTCGATCTGGTGCAAATACTTCCAGGTAATATGCGGTGCGGTTTCCAGCATCGACCCAGACAGGGCGGTTTCGATGGAAAAATTTTCCTCGGTCATTTCGTTGTTGTACAACCCACCGATGCCACGATAAGTCGGTAGGCCAGAGTCGGCAGAGATACCCGCGCCGGTAATGAATAGCAACCGGCGCGCTGAACGCATTGCTGCGGCGATGCGGGCGACGATAGTAGGATCGGAATCATTCATGGCGCAGCCTCGCTGGGAGAGTTGGAAATCCGATGTTTTACGCACAAATCCAAACCACTCGAACCACGCACTGGCAGCGATCCGGTCTGAAACCCAATTCCGAATGCGCTCGTCGTTGCTGAGGCGACGTGGCGATGGATTTAGCGATTCAGCAGGTTGTAAAGTGCCTCGAATTCACGGCTGAGCTTGTGCTTGGGATCGAGATAGACCATCGGTCGAGCCTGTGCGTGCGACTCGCGAATCTTGATCGAGGCGGACAGAAACGCATCTAGCACCGGTAATCCTTCCTGACGCAGTTCCTCGACCAGCCGCAGCGGCAGATTGGCGCGGGCCTGATAATGATTGACCACGATTCCTTCCACGCGCAGCGCACGATTATGATCGGCCTGAATTTCGCGGACATTATCCATCAAGGTATACAGCGCACGACGGGAGAAGTCGTCGCAATCGAAGGGAATTAGGCAGGTATCGGCAGCGATCAGTGCTGAACGGGTATAAAAATTCATAGCTGGCGGAGTATCGATGAAGATATCGTCGAATGCTTTGAAGCTATCCAGCGCTTCCCGCAGTTTGTACATCTTGTAGCGAGATTCCAGCTTGATTTGCAGTTCCTCCAGCCGAGGATCGGACGGCATCACGCTGAGGTTAGGAAAGGGTGTCGAGACGATGTAGGCATCCGGCTTGTCGGGAAATAGCTTGAAAGCCAAAATATCGTCAAAAAAGTGTGCCAGGGTTTTTTTCTGCTGGTCTAGGGCGGGACCCAGCAAGTAGCGGGAGGCATTGGCCTGCGGGTCCAGATCCACGAGCAGGGTCCGCCGCCCACGTGCCGCGCCGATGGCGGCTAGATTGCACGCAATGGTGGATTTTCCCACCCCTCCTTTCTGATTGAAGACAACTCGGCGCATGGCGGTATCCGTTATTTTATTGAGGTTTAATCTAAGTGTAGTCAAGCCACACGAAGGCGTCGAGAGAGAAGAGTGGCCATCATTAAAGATGGAACTTTGTTCGCAATAGTAACAATAGATATTTTAATGTTACAATTATTATTCCTAAGATATCAATGCCTTGAGAGTCCATCTGGGCGATTGAATACAGTATTTGTGCGGCGCAACAATTATTGCTATAGTGTGATCAACTTGATATCGATGAGTTTCGTCAAACGGAAGCGATTATGAATGTCGTAGACGATCCAATCATTGCACTCCTGAGCCGTTTTGTGGGAGGCGGCCGCGAATTACAGTTGTCCGATGCGGAATTTTTGCTACGGCAGGTTGCGGCCATAGAGCACTATATCCGGCAGTTTCCTGCTCAGGAGCGGCAAGTGCGGGCTTTGGAGTGGATCGAAACCCATGCTGCGCAGTATCGCCAGCAGTGGCGGCGGCAGGCCATGATCGATGCCTTGGCTCAGATGCGATGCGCCGATTGTCCGCTGACTGAAGGTGATCCATTAGCGCCGTGTGCGATACATACTCGCTGGTTAGATTTATTGCGACGTTATGCTGATGAGGAATTATCTTCGCATCAATACGTGGATTCAGTACTGAATTTGTTGCATGCCTATAAGCACCAATTGAAGGTCAGCGAAATCCGCCGACGGACGCGATACGCGGTTTCGGCGTGTTCGGAATCCATCTGAGCGGAAGCGCTGCTTTGAGACCCGCTGGCCGCGTTTTCAGGGTGCTGCTGGCGATTTCGTTACTGCTAGCGGCCTGTCAGGCACTGGATTCTGAAGACCAGTCCCCCGCTTACCAAGTTCCAACCGGAACTTTGCTCGAATTACACCAGGATTTGGTTATTCCACCGGATCAGGCTGGGGTCGAGATTCGAGGAACTTCAATCGGTGATCGCTACCGCTACAATGCTGTTTGCCGACTGGAAGTGTGGACCCTCAGCGATGTGCCGCGCACGGTACGAGCGGATCGCTTTCGTGTGGAGCGAGTCGGTCGCGAATGGCAAATTTTCTCCAGCCGAGTTTCGGATCTGCGCCCGGTCGCGTTGTTTGATCGAGACGGGCCTCACCTGTTGTGGTACGCCACCTTTCTTTATCTGCATTCAGAACAGCAACCGGATATATACCGCTTAGTCTGTGGACACTTGCAAAATAGTGACCAGAATCCGCATCACCTGACGATATCCGAAATCCGCACCACTCTAGCACCGGTCATGAGCTTGCATTAAGCCA
>JACSSB010000178.1 GCA_014879435.1 Phycisphaerales bacterium | reverse complement strand
GCTCGTAGATGGGCTGGATTCAAAGTGCCCACAATGACACTGCCCACCCCCGCTTCGCTCAGGATCAAATCCATTGAGGCTTGGACCGGATCGACACCCGGCGCGATCTGATCCAAGTGACCGCTGCCTAAACCTTTTTTGATGAGCACGCCCTTATCGGCGGCACTGGCGGCGTGGATCACCGGCAGATCTCCACGCTCAGACAGGTTATAAGTGAGCATCACCACATCGCAGCACGCTACCGCTCGCAATCCACCAGCAACCGTCTTGCTCGACAGACCCACCGCTCGCACCTGACCTGCTTGCTGTAGCTCCAGCAAAGTCGGCAGCACGCCTTCCTGTTCCAGGATATCCAGATCATCGCCATTGGAATGGATCAGCACCACATCCAGCGATTCCAGTCCCAATCGCCGCAAGCTGCGCTCCACGCTGGCGCGAGTGGCAGTAGCGGAAAAATCAAAGCGGGATACTCCATCCTGAAATTCCTCGCCAACCTTGGTGACGATCACCCACTCTCGCCGACACTGCCGCAGCAAACAGCCCAATCGCTCTTCACTGAGACCGTACGCTGGAGCGGTATCCAATACGTTGATACCCAGATCCCAAGCCAGCTCCAACAGTGCCAACGCCTCCCGGTCCGAAGGTAGATCAAATGGCTGCGGATACTTGACCCCTTGGTTACGCCCGAACTTCACCGTACCCAAACCCAATGGGCTGACCCGTAATCCACTCGATCCCAGCGCTCTTAGCTCCATGCCAGATCTTCCCAATCCCAGGGACACACCGCGATCCCCGGTCGGGGCCAACCCTCCAATACCCGCAAATCCGTAGACCGGGGTCGCACATCGAGAGAGCGTAATATCTCTTCGATCTGCTTCGCCAGTAAGGGCGCCAAAGCGAGCTTAGTCGGCCAAGCGGCGATCACACGCCCATCACGCAGCACGCTGGGTCCAGCCGGTCGACCTCCACCAGACTGGTGCGCTTCGGCACGCTGAATGGTGAAGGTGGCAAATTCAACCAGATTCCAATCCACCCATGGCAACAGCTTGCTCAATTCTCGTCGTGCCGCACGGATCTGTTCCTGGCGATCACGCCGAACCCCATCCTCCGCCAAGCCACCGCCCAAGTACCAGATCAACCGACCGCTGGCATCGTAATGGCTGCTCACTGTCAACCGGGGTACTTCGCGGACACCGAGACAGTGTGCAAACAACGGCCCAGGCAGGTTGGTACCACGTGCCAGAACCATGTGTAGCGGACGCAATTGTGGCGGCGCCCACGGCAACCCGGCGTTGCCAGCACCGGCAGTAAACACAGTCACTGAGGGTCGGATCACCTGCTGCGGGTGCAGGTGTCCAGGATCATGCAAGGTCAAGGTACCGTCTGCTTTTCGCACCATCGGACCCTGGTTGCACACGATGGCATGATGATAGCGCTCGGCAAAAGCCATCAAAACCGAGGCCACATCCAAAACCGGCTCGTCCAATCGATACACCGTGCCTCGAAATGCAGGGTGACGCAGCGCCATCGGCACGGCTTCAGCATTTTTCTCCGTCACTTTATCCATGCGACTACGCATCAACGCGCTGGCGAAGAATCCTGCCAAGCGCGAGGTGGGGGCGCGGGTTGCCCACAGGTACTGATGTTCCGCCAATAGCTGCGCACTGCTCAGATCAACCTCGCCTGCGCCGCTCAGGCAGCGCCGCCACAGTGCGGGCATCCCGGCGATGGCCTCGGCAGATTCGCTGATCTCGCCATGCAGGCTGTATTTGGCACCGCCGTGCACGATACCTTGCGCGCAAATGCTCTGGCCACATCCCAACTGCTCGCTTTCAATCAACAGGGCGCTGTAGCCTCGATCACGCAGCCGGGCCAATAACCATAAGCCAGCGATGCCACCGCCTACGATGGCAACATCTACGTTCAAAACACGCTGAAGGACACTCATGGTCGTTTGAGAATACGGGCGATGGTACTTGTGGTCGAGCACCCTTCGATATAATCCATCACCACAACTTGGCCACCGTTTTCCCAGACACAGCGGTTACCTGGGATCTTCGCCGGGTCGTTATCGCCCCCTTTGACTAAGTAATCGGGCTTGACCGCACAGATCAGCCGTTCTGGAGTATCCTCATAAAAGGGCACCACCCAATCTACCGCCGCCAACCCGGCCAGTACTTGCATCCGCTGCCACAGCGCGTTGACCGGCCGCTCGGCACCCTTGAGCCGACGCACCGAAGCATCGTCGTTGACCGCCACGATCAGCCGATTGCCCAGCCGTTTGGCCTGTTCCAAATAAGCCACATGACCGGCATGCAAGATATCGAAACAACCGTTGGTCATCACGATGCTCTCGCCATGAGCCTTGGCGTCGGCCACGGCTGGCAGCAACTGCGCTTCATCCAAAATGCCGCGTGGCGGCTCATCATGTTCATACAGCGCCCGGCACAGTTCAGAAGCGGTCACACTGGCCGCACCCAGTTTGCCCACCACGATTCCCGCCGCCAGATTAGCCAGCACCGTGGCCGCTGGCAGAGCCAATCCGGCGGCCAGCCCCGCAGCCAGCGTGGCAATCACGGTATCGCCAGCGCCAGTAACGTCGTACACCTCACGGGCGCGCGCGGCCAAATGCAGCGGCTCAGCACCATTTCGCAGCAAGGTCATGCCTTGCTCACCACGGGTAATCAGCAGCGCTTCCAATTCCAGACTTCGACGCAAACTCTCCCCCTTGTCGACCAGTTCCGCCTCATCGCGACAAGAACCAACCACCGTTTCGAATTCACCCAAGTTGGGCGTCAGCAGGGTTGCGCCTCGGTAGCGGTCGAACGCGCGGCCCTTGGGATCGACCAGCACCGGTTTACCCGCAGCACGCGCCAAGTCGATACAAGATTCAATCTCGCGCAAAGCGCCCTTGCAATAGTCAGACAGTACCGTGACATCAGTTTCTGGCAATCGGGCGGCAAAATGCTCTCGCAGCAGGCTCGGTTCAAAACCGGGAAAACCATCCTCGAAATCCAGCCGCAACAATTGCTGGTTGCGACTCAATACCCGCAGCTTGGTGATCGTCGCCTGTCCGGGTTGCCGCATCAATTCGCAGAGGATTCCCAGCCGCCGCAGCTTGGTTTCCAACACCGTGGCGGCCTCGTCGGCACCTGCCACACCCAGCACTTGGACCTGACCACCGAGCGTGGCGACATTGACCGCTACGTTCGCTGCACCCCCTGGACGCTCTTCAACCTCTTCAACTTTGACCACTGGTACCGGCGCTTCTGGCGAAACCCGCGAGCAGGGGCCATACCAATAACGATCCAGCATGACATCGCCAGCAATCAGTACTCGGGCTCGCTCAAAGGCAGGAATTTGTGGTTTCATCGATCAATTTGGAAATGTTGCGAGAGACCGTCATGATAGCATGACCCGAAATGGAGCTTGATGAGCTTCCGCGTACATCCGACTTGCTTTGGATCAGTCTATATCCCAACGATGAATGGCAAGGCTCTCTATCTACGGTTACTGCGCTATGTTCGGCCCTACACCCGCGTGTTCGTAGTCTCGATCCTGGGTACGATAGCGGCGGCGGCCACCGAACCACTGATTCCTGCGCTGATCCAGCCACTGCTGGATGGCAGCTTCGTGGCCAAAGATCCGCATTCGATCCGGGTGATGCCGCTATTGCTCGTGGCCGTATTCATCGTTCGCGGTATTACCAGCTTCATCGGTACTCTGACGATGAGCTGGATCGCTCATCGCATAGTGACCGATTTACGTGATGCTTTGTTCGCTCGACTACTAGAGCTACCCACCCGCTATTTTGATGATCATTCGGCTGGCAACCTGCTGTCGCGTCTCACCTACGATGTCAGTCAGGTGATGACTGCCACCACCCAAGCGCTGGTCACGCTGATCAAGGATGGATTATCGGTAATTGGCCTGCTGGGTTGGATGCTGTATCTAAATTGGCGGTTATCGCTACTGGTTTTGCTCATCACACCCGGCATCGCCATCATCATGCGGCTGGTCAGCCAACGCTTACGACGGCTCAGCCGTGAGTTGCAAGAACTGATGGGTGATCTCACCCACGTCATTGATGAGGCCCTGCAAGGCCACAAGGTCATCAAAGTCTTTGGCGGGCAAGACTATGAGCGCGAGCGTTTCCGCCGGGTTAACAATCGGGTCCGCCAGTTCAACCTCAAGCTAGCCGCCGTGTCTGAAGCCAGCGGGCCACTGGTACAACTACTGACGATCATTGCCTTGGGTGCGGTGATTTACTTTGCCTCGCTGCAATCAGCTGCCGACCAAATCACTGTTGGTGGTTTTGTCTCGTTGTTTGGAGCCATGATCATGCTGTTGGCACCCATCAAGCGGCTGACCAAAGTCAACGAGCAGTTGCAGCGCGGATTGGCAGCAGCGGAAACCATTTTCGCCCTGCTGGATGAACCACCGGAGCCGGACCAAGGTACCCGTACCATCGGTCGTGCTCATGGCCAAGTCCGCTTTCATCAGATCAGCCATCGTTACCAAGAAGATGGTATCGGAGTGCTTCACCAGCTCGAACTGGATGTGCGGCCTGGCGAAACCATCGCCTTGGTCGGTCCATCCGGCAGCGGCAAGACTACCCTGATGAGTCTGTTGCCACGTTTTTACGAACCGGAATCTGGCGACATCCTGCTGGATGGCGTGCCGATCCGCGAGTTGCGGCTGGTCGAGCTACGCGCCAACATTGCCTATGTCAGCCAAGACATCGTGCTGTTCAATGACACCATAGCGGCCAACATCGCCTACGGTGCGGGTTTCCAAGTTGCTGAGGACGACATTGTTCGAGCGGCTGAAAGTGCGCATGCCATGGAGTTCATCCGCGACTTACCCCAGGGACTGCATACCCTTATCGGTGAGAACGGCACACGCTTGTCGGGGGGTCAACGTCAACGTTTGGCCATCGCCCGTGCCCTGCTCAAAGATGCACCCATTCTGATTTTGGATGAGGCGACTTCGGCGCTGGATACCCAATCCGAACGCAAGGTCCAACAGGCGCTGGATACATTACGCCGAGGACGCACCGCCTTCATCATCGCCCACCGCCTGTCCACCATCGAAAGTGCTGATCGTATCGTAGTGCTGGATCGTGGCTGCATTGTCGAAATCGGCACCCACAACGAGCTACTGGCTCTTGGCGGCTTGTATACCAACTTGTACCAGATGCAAATTAACAGTTAGAAAAATAAAACAGATTTGCAAAATAAATAATTTTATTGTCAAATAAGCAACATCTTGGGTTTGAGTGAGTCCAAGTCAGTGAATTGGACTTATGGGTGTGCTTTCGATGAACGGCCATACCGACTTTTCAAAAAAACTGGCGCCACTTCTACATAACACGTTCCGCCAGGGACTCGAAGCAGCCAACCGGGGCGAAGACCGAAATCCCTATGTTCCCAACAGTTATCTTCATCATGCCTGGATAGCTGGATGGGCGGCGCTGGCTCGTGGTTGGGATAATGTCGAGGATCTTCGACTTTCTTAAATCGCATCTTTTCCGCTCGTAGCAACCCGGTTCTGGCCCATGCGGACAAGACCGAGGCCGCTCACTAAGCCAGCGGAATGCTACACTTGAGCCATTGCATTCTCAACGACCGACGACCCCGAGAAATTCTTCTATGAACAAACTGTTACTGCTGTTGCTGGGTTATCTGCTGGCTGTTACCCCAGCCTGGGCCTCTGATAACGACTGGGATCAGGCCCGCGTTGCTCACGAACGTGGCGATTACGCCGCCGAAGTGGCACTCATCCGCCCCATGGCCGAACGCGGTTTTGCTTTTGCCCAATTCAATATGGGTGTGCTGTACGACAACGGCCAGGGCCTGCCACAAGACGACGAGCAAGCGATAGTCTGGTATCGAAAAGCAGCCATGCAGGGACTGCCGCAGGCGCAGGTCAACTTAGGCATCATGTACGAACAGGGTGAGGGAGTACCGGTAGACAATGTGGAAGCATACGTCTGGTACGCTCTGGCCGACTCGCAAGGTGATGGTCGCGCGCCGCAAGCCAAGCGGGATATTGCCGAGAAGATGACTTCGGCTCAGATCGAGGAAGCCGAACGTCGGGTCAAAGAATTCAAGGCCAGTCACACCTTTACCGTCCCGCCCACCCCGGAAACTCCGTCAGACACCTTGCACGGCAACGGCTAAGCTGTTCTGGATCAGGCTAGAAGGGTGGATACTCTGTGCTTATCCACCCTATCCCTATGCCTTAACTGCTGCGTAGCACTTCACTCACGAAGCAGGATACACGAGCAGTTGCTGACCGGCTTTCAGGGCACCGCCAGGGCGTAACCCGTTCCATTGTGCCAATTTTTGGGAAGGAACCCCGTGCTGTTTGGCGATCCGATCCAAGGTATCGCCTTTCTTAACCGTATACCTGCTGGGCGCCAAGATGCGCGAACCGGGCGCATTCGCAACCAAATTCTCGGCCATTTCCATGGGCAGCAGGAGCGTATAAACACGCGTCGGAGGCTCAACTCCCTCCTTGAATCCTGGATTGAAACGTAAAAATTCTGCAGGAGGAATGACGGCAGAGGCAATGGAATCGAAGATCTTGATATCTGGCCCGGTTTCAACCCGCAGCAGATAGGCCCGATTATCGATGGGTTGAAGCTGTGCCCCATAAGCGTCAGGGTTGGCGATGATATGGGCCAAGGCCAATATTTTTGGTACGTACTCCTGCGTTTCCTTAGGTAACTGCAAATCCCAATAGAGTGATCGTGCTTGCGCTACGGTCGGAGTAGCATCGGGATTCTCAGCAGCCGCTCGTGTCTGGGTAGCCGACTGATCCGACGCCGCCACCGCAATCGGTGACTCGGATGCTGGTGACTGCGTGGCGGTGGAAGTGGATGCTGCTGGGGCATCGGCCGTTGCTGCTGCTGAGGCGGCATTGGCCGCCACTGCCTTGGCCCGCGCCACTTTATTGGCCTGGATGGCTTTTTGGACGGTCCCTGGACCCGCGTTGTAGGCCGCTAACGCTAATAACCAGTCACCATCGAACATCTTGTTGAGATCGCGCAGATAGCCCAATGCAGCGTCAGTCGAGGTATGAATATCGAAGCGACCGTCATATCCCTCCGCGATCAGCAATCCACGTTCTTGCCCGGTGGTTGGAATAATCTGCCACAGACCCGCTGCCTCTTTAGGAGAAACGGCCGTCGGCTCGAAGGCACTCTCCACCATCGGCACTAACACCAGATCCATCGGCAAGCTGCGTCGTTGAATTTGTTCTACCAAGTAGTGCAGAAACGGCGAAGCACGCTGCGAGCACACCTGCAGATATCCGGGATTGCGTTTGAACAGCTCAATCTGTTCGGCGACCCGTTCATGCTCTATATCCGCCAAACGCAATCCACCGCGCACTTGTCCCCAGAGATTTTTCTTATTGATCGCGGCTAATTTGGATCGATTCTTCCGCTCTCGGCTGGATACCCGCGCATTTGGTTTGATCTTGCTTGACGCAGCTGGAGCCACTTTTTCAGTGGTAGCCGTTTTAGCCTCAGATTGTTGCGTTGGAGCGCTATGCTTCATCGTAACAACGGCTTTTCCTCGCTGCACCGGCATGATCACTTCAACCCTGGATTGAGTGCCCTGCTTGATGATTCCAGCATTCGGTTGCTTTTTCTGGATGGCAATATCCTGGGATCGGGCAACTGGCTGATCTTTTTTCTGCTGGATGATGACATCTTGGGACTGAGCGATGGGTTTGCCACTTTCCTTGGCGCCATCGGCAGCGGTAGCGGTATTCCGTTCTTTTTCCTGGACGCGAGCCTCTTGAGACGGAGGCACTGGCGCCCGCTCGGCGTTGAGATTTTGCCGGTATTCCGACGGATCACGGGTTTGCCAGTAATCCACGAAAGGCGCCGCTGGTGGCACCTCTTTTTCGGTGGCTGAAGTCTCCTCTCCAGGGTGATTGAGTGGCTGCCAAGCGCAGGCACTGATTCCTAAGGCGGCGAAAAGCGCCGCGAAAGTCGCGGGTGATTTTGACATTCTATTTTTTCCCGGTCTCAAGATGCGGTCCTCACCGATACCGACAATACTTACCGACTTATTCGGCCAAGGACGAATCCATCCTCACAGTTGGCGAACTCCATGCCACGTTCAAGCGGAGATGTACTCCAAAGTAATAATCCTGCTGTTTTTCGAAAATACGCGCAATATCTATCTAGATAAACACATGATCAATAATGATTTTCAAGACGATCCGGTAGCGACTGGACGCTGAGGATCGCGAATCCATTCACTCCAGGAACCGGCATACAGCCGTGAACCACTCAAACCGGCAGCTTCCATCGCCAGAAGATTATGACAGGCACTGACGCCCGAACCGCAGCTGTGAATCACAGTGGTCGGCGACCGCTCGCCCAGCGCTGTGACAAAGCGCTCACGCAACGCGGTAGTGGGCAGAAAACGTCCATCCTCCGCCAGATTCGCTTCCGTCGGCAGATTCAGCGCACCCGGAATGTGACCAGCAACCGGATCAATCGGCTCGACTTCCCCCCGATAACGCGCTGCGCCACGGGCATCAAGCAACACATCCGTCGTTGGGCGTGACAAGACTTGCGATGTGCTTAGCCATAAGCGGTCGTTCGGGTGCGCTGTGAAAACGGTGGGTTGTACAGCGGCCACTTCGACGGTCAATGGCAAATCCATGCGCCGCCACGCGGTCAAACCGCCATCCAGCACTGCGCAGGCATCATGGCCCAACCAGCGCAGCAACCACCACAACCGCGCCGCTGCCAGCATGCCGCCCACGTCGTCGTAAGCCACCACTTGCGTATCCTGGCCAATCCCCCATTCGCCCAATTTCTGGGCCAATCGCGCTGGATCGGGTAGTGGATGTCGTCCGGTAGTCGGCGTGATCGCACTGGATAGATCTTCATTCAAATGCGCATAGCGCGCACCCGGCAGATGGCTCTCCTCGTAGGCGCGGCGCCCCGCTTCGGCATCGGCCAGACTAAAACGGCAATCCACCACGACCCAATCTGGGTCATCAAGGTGCGCGTGCAAAGTAATGGCGTCGATCAGAGTCGTGTAGTTCATGGGCCTCCAGTAGACACAGGTAGACACTCAATCAGGAATCGGGAATTCGTCACTTGGACGACTCCCAATCGTGGGTATCACGCAGTTCAGGAGAGAGCGTGGCAAATTTGATCGAACCTTCAAAGCGCGGGCGTCAACCATTCCAACCGGGTTTGACCCTGGCCATCGCTACGTAGCACTTCCAATAGCTCCGCGAGCAGAGGCTCCAGAGTTTCATCAAAACGCCAAGGCGGATTGATCACGATCATCCCGCAACCGTTCATCCCGCGCGGCGTATCATAAGGATACAGTCCCAGTTCCACGCAGAGGATTGCCGGAATCTCCAGATCTTGCAGCGTCTTTTGCCAACGCAAGCTGAACGACCGATCAAGAATGGGGTACCAAATGGCGATAATGCCGTTGGACCAGCGGCGATGAATGGTCCGAACCGCATCGCTCAGTCGATCAAATTCATTTTTCAATTCGTAAGACGGGTCAAGCAGCACCAGACCGCGCCGTTCCTGGGGCGGTAGCAAAGCCTTGAGCACGTCATAGCCATCGCTATGATGCACTGCCACCTGTCGGTCGCCAGCAAACTCCGCTTTGAGCGTCGGATATTCGGTGGAATGCAGCTCGCTCAGAAGCAAGCGGTCGCCGGGACGCAGCAGGGCACGCACAAATCGTGGTGATCCAGGGTAATACCGCAAGCGGCCGTCCGGGTTCAAAGCCCGAACCCGTTCCACATACCCCATCAGCTCTACGCTCAATCCGCTCCGATCCCATAAGCGACCGATCCCACTGGCGAATTCACGATTTTTTTGTGCTGACGGGGAATCCAGATCGTAGCGACCCGCACCAGCATGGGTATCGAGCACGCAAAAGGGCTTGTCTTTGCGCTGCAACGCAGCGACCAGCCGCAGCAGCAGCACATGTTTGAACACGTCAGCGAAGTTGCCCGCGTGAAATCCGTGCCGATAGCTCAGCATTGCTGTTCAGTACGCTGATATTTCCAACGCCAACCCATCACCCCGACTCATCAATCCGCATACTGCCGCAGACGGACGGGACGGCGTCGCGCACCCCACTGCCCTGGCTGCGTCTCAAATACGCCAGCGCAGGGCGTGCCGCAAGACTTGCAGCAACCATCGGCGCTCAGATTCCAAGCACCGAGCGTGTACCAGTCGCGGCCAATCAGCTTCTGGCCGCACTGATGACAATAGGTACTATCACCCTTTTCATCGTGGACATTACCGGTATAGGCGTAGCGAATTCCATTCTTCATAGCGATTCGCCGCGCCCGACTCAAGGTCGAAAGTGGAGTCGGCGAGTGGTTCAACATCTTCCAGTCGGGATGGAAAGCGGTGAAATGAAGCGGCACATCCGGCCCCAGATTCTCCACAACCCACTGCGTCAATGCTTCCAGTTCCGCATCCGAGTCGTTCTCACCGGGAATCAACAAGGTGGTGATCTCGAACCAAAGATTCGCTTCTCGCTTCAGGTAGATCAGGGTATCCAATACCGGCTGCAGGTGGCCACCACAGATCTTCCAGTAGAATTCCTCGGTGAACGCCTTGAGATCAATGTTGACAGCATCCATGTATTTGAAGAATTCACGGCGCGGCTCCTCGCAAATATAACCTGCCGTTACTGCCACCGATTTGATCCCGTATTCCTGACAGGCCACTGCGACGTCAATGGCGTATTCCATAAAGATCACAGGATCGTTGTAGGTGTAGGCCACACTGCGGCAGCCCAATTCATGGGCGATCCGGGCCAATTTCAGCGGAGACGCCTCATCGGCCAGAGTATCCATCTCGCGCGATTTGCTTATATCCCAGTTCTGGCAAAACTTGCAGGCCAGATTGCAACCAGCCGTACCGAACGACAGCACTGGCGTGCCCGGCAGAAAATGATTCAGCGGTTTCTTCTCGATCGGGTCGATACAAAATCCGCTGGAGCGGCCGTAGCTGGTCAGCACCATCTGGCTATCATGGCAGCCGCGCACGAAACACAGTCCCTGCTGGCCTTCGTGCAGCTTGCAAAAACGTGGACAGACATCGCATTGCACGCGGCCATCGTCGAGGGCATGCCAATACTGGGTGGGGAAAAACTCGGCAGTAGTGCTTTTCATAACGGCCCCCTGGGCAAAAGGCTCTCGTCGTGATCGGACCCGTATTGTCGCTGGTTGTCTCAAAAATCATGGTCAAAATTTTAGCATTTTGAGATTTATCACACGCTCTATACTCTAGCGAACTGATTATTTTGACAAACTCACGGGAGGGTGTCGTCATGCAAACCGTGCGTAACCCCGCAGTAGCTGGATTGTTTTATCCAGCAGATGCCATGGAATTAAAGGCCCAGGTTCGGCAATTTCTGGATCAAATTCAACCTCTGGCCGAACCACCACCCAAGGCGATCATCGCTCCCCATGCGGGCTATGTCTATTCGGGGCCGATTGCGGCCTCCGCCTATGCCCGACTGTTAGCAGCACGCGACATCATTCGCCGGGTCGTATTGCTGGGCCCTAGTCATCGGGTTGGTTTTCACGGCATCGCGATCAGTGGTATGGAAGTTTTTGCCACGCCACTCGGCCAGATCATGATCGATCAAGCAGCGATCCAGCAATTGGAACGACAGCCTGAGGTTGGTTTCCTGGAGCAAGCCCATGCGCGGGAGCACAGTCTGGAGGTACATCTACCCTTTTTGCAGGAAACATTGGACAGCTTCCAGCTTGTACCACTGGTGGTCGGCGACGCCCAACCGGCGGAAGTGGGCGCGGTGCTGGAGATACTGTGGGGCGGGCCAGAAACTTTGATCGTCATCAGTTCCGACCTTAGCCACTATCACGATTATGCCACCGCACGCCTGCTGGATGAGGCGACCTCCAAGGCCATCGAGGCACTGCGTTTTGAGGATATCGGCTATGAACAGGCTTG
>JACSSB010000122.1 GCA_014879435.1 Phycisphaerales bacterium | reverse complement strand
GGAATTTTCCACGCTTAATGCCGATCCGGTGACGGTCAAGTATTTGTTAGGCCAAGGCGAGATCGAGGTATCGTTGGCGCTGGTGGTAGTGTGCGCGTTCGCTGCTGGCGTATTGATGACCGCACTGATCAGCTCTTTTATCGTGTTACCGTTGCGTTGGCATGTGGCGCGCTTACGTCAGGCTGTATCCACCAAGGAGCAGGAAGTCAATTTGCTGGTCAGGAAGGCAGCCCGAGAAGCACGTTGAACGGTCACCGCGATTTCGCTGGGCCATGATGGAATTATTATGGCTGCTGCTGCCGGTCGCCGCCGCTTCCGGTTGGTGGATGGCTCAGCGCGACCACGCACGGCGGAACGATGCCAACACGCGTAGCGCTGAGTACTTCAAGGGACTGAATTACCTGATCGATGATAAGCCAGACCAGGCCATTGAGGTTTTTACCCGCATGGCCGATGTGGATCGGGGGACCGCCGAAATTCATCTCGCGTTGGGGAATCTGTTCCGTCGCCGTGGAGAAGTGGATCGAGCGATTCATATCCATAGCAGTTTGATCGCACGAACCCATCTGACCGCTGATCAGCGTCGTTTAGCCTTACTGGAGTTGGGCGAAGACTATTTACGGGCTGGTTTGTTTGATCGGGCCGAAGCGTTGTTTCAGGAGCTGGTGGAGCAGCCCGATTACATGAAAGTGGCGCTGTCTCGCCTGATCCATATTCTGCAGCAGGAAAAAGATTGGCGTCAGGCGATTACTTATTGTGATCGCCTGGAGCAGATTGGCGGTGAGCCCAAGCAGCGGCAAACCGCACATTTTTGCTGCGAGCTGGCCGAAGAAGCGATCTCGCATGATCAACTCGCCGAAGCAAAGACCTGGTTACACGATGCGCTGGTGCGTGATCCTGACTGTACCCGAGCGAATCTGTTGCTGGGTAATCTGGCGATGCGCACCGGTGATCATTGGGCGGCAATCCTGGCTTTTCAGGCAGTTGAGCGCCAGGATCGTGGTTATTTCCCAGAAGTGATTTTGCCCCTCAGTCAATGTTATGGCACGTTGGGTCATCTTGATCGATGGATCGTTTATCTGCGCGATGCCCAGCAACGGGATCATGGTGGGCGGATTACGGATGCGCTCGCCGAGTGGTTGTTGTCCCAGGAGGGCGAGGAAGCGGCGCTGCGCTTTCTGGAGCGTGAGTTGCGAGAGTATCCAACTCTGCTCGGTTTGCGTCGGCTGGTCGAGATCAAATTGGGGCGAGGCGAGGGTGCGGAATATGCCGACTTGAAGGCTCTGCATTGTATCAGCACTCAGATGCTCAATAATGCCGCTCGCTATCGTTGTGGCAATTGTGGTTTTGTCGCCAAATCCCTGCATTGGTGTTGTCCCAGCTGCTTGCAGTGGAGCACCATCAAACCAATACCCGATCTGGTGATGAAAACGGGGGTCTGATCATCACATCCCTATAATTTGAGGGTATATCATCAAGCTCTAATCGCTTGGTATTTCATCTGCTGTCTTATATACAATAAAAAATGTTGCATTCGTATTTTTATTGTCTATTTTTGATGGAGAGCTGATATATTACCCTGACAAAGCGTCTCAATAATGATTCGTGTATTAAGTATGGGCATAGCGCTTTGAGTTCTGCTTTGTGGTAATGACTTGATATTACGCTTGAAACACTCAAGTATTTTTATTGCCATGAGGAGCTATAAATGAAATTGATGAAAGCAATCTTGAGCTTATTGTTGGTTTTCTGTTCCGCAGTGGTATTCGCGCAAGCAATCGATATCAATAAGGCGACTGTTGAGCAACTGGAAGGATTGAAGGGAATCGGTCCAAAGAAAGCGGCTGCAATCGTCAAGTACCGTGAGGCGAATGGTCCTTTCGAGTCGATTGATGATTTGGCCAAGGTACCTGGTATTGGCAAAAAGACCTTGACTGCTAATAAAGAGATGTTACAGGCTGGCGAAGCTGCTACATCCACCATGCCGGCGGTACCAAAGACACCGGGAATGTCGGATATGCCGAAGACTTCCACTATGCCTACCATG
>JACSSB010000337.1 GCA_014879435.1 Phycisphaerales bacterium | reverse complement strand
CACCAGTGCCGTGACCTCTTCCAACAGTGCGGGTTTGATAACGGCCACGCCATTCAATTCAGCAGCGATAGCTTCGGCGCGGGCGCGAACCCTGTCGCTGCGCTCGTCGAAATCGGCAATCACCTTGCCTTCTTCAGCCAGTTGTCGAGCGTAGTCGGCGGGCTGAGTCAGGATGATCGGTTGCGGATGAAGGAAGCGATGGCCACGGGTTTCTCGACCGGCTTGCACCTCCATGATGGTCGCTGGAATGACTTCGGAGCCGAACAGCAACACCACCCAGTGTACTGGTCGCACGAATTCGGCGGTGCGATCACCCCAGCGCATCCGCTTGGGGATAGGCAGAGCCGCGAGTGCGGCTTCGACGATGGCTGGAATCAATTCAGCGGTCGGTGCGCCTTTCTCGGTGCCTACATGCACCAGCCACGCACCCTTATCGGTTTCCTGCCGCTGCAGTTCGGCGACGGTCACACCACAGGAGCGTGCAAATCCCTCAGCGGCCTTAGTAGGCTGGCCATTTGGGCCGAATGCTGCATTCAGTGCTGGGCCACGCCGTTCGAGTTGGCGGTCGGGTTGCCGTGTCGGCAATTGATCGATCTGTACCGCGAGGCGACGCGGAGTGGCGAAACGGCGGATCGCGTTATAAGCTAATCCCGCTTTTTCCAGACCCTCAGCGATTCCTCGCTCAAACTCCAAAGATAGGTTGAACAGCGCTTTAGGAGGCAGTTCTTCAGTACCGATCTCGATCAATAGATCGCGGGTATCATCAGCCATGAGCCACCTCCTGGCGGGCGGCTGCACGGGCGCACATGGGAAAGCCCAGCGCGGCGCGAACGTCGTAGTAGGCGTGGGCTACCGCTCGTGCCAGAGTTCGGACCCGCAGGATATAGCGCTGGCGTTCGGTGACGGAAATCGCCTTGCGTGCGTCGAGTAGATTGAAGGTATGGGAAGCTTTCAGGGTCATTTCGTAGGCGGGTAGGGGCAAACCCAGTTCGATCAGGCGCTTGCTTTCGGATTCGCAAATGTCGAACCAAGCGAATAGAGAAGTGGTGTCGGCGTGCTCGAAGTTATAGGCGGACATCTCCACCTCGTTTTGGTGGAACACATCGCCGTAGCTGACCCGCCCCAGTGGTCCATCGGTCCAGACTAGGTCGTAGACGCTTTCTACTCCTTGCAGATACATGGCGATTCGCTCCAGACCGTAGGTGATTTCACCAGTGACTGGTTTGCAGTCTAAGCCGCCGACCTGTTGGAAATAAGTAAATTGGGTGATTTCCATGCCGTTCAACCAGACCTCCCAGCCCAGCCCCCAGGCACCCAAAGTGGGAGATTCCCAGTTGTCCTCAACAAAGCGGATGTCGTGAACCAGAGGATCAAGCCCCAAGTGCACCAATGAGCCGAGGTATAGATCCTGTATGTCCAGTGGTGATGGTTTAATCACTACTTGGTATTGGTAATAGTGCTGCAAGCGATTGGGATTTTCACCGTAGCGACCGTCAGTGGGTCGGCGGGAAGGTTGCACATAAGCGGCGCTCCACGGCTCGGGGCCGATAGCGCGCAGGAAAGTGGCGGGGTGGAAAGTTCCCGCGCCCACTTCCATATCGTAGGGTTGCAGCAGCACGCAACCTTGGTGAGCCCAGTAAGTTTGCAGGGCCAGGATCAGCTCCTGGAAGGTTGTGACATCGCGCACGAGCGCCTCCAAAATCCGAAGGGGTGAACGGGTAAATCTGCCCCGATCTGTTGGCTTGTATGAAACTTTAGATAGCCGCTAAGTATAGCCTGGACCCAAGATCGGATTCATCGCCTAGCGCAATCTCAGATTTTCGGATTGTGACGGCTTATTTCGGGAAAATCTTCTTGGCTGGGGGTAAAGCGATTAGGATGTGTCTCAAGATATTCGGGTGTGGTTTGCCAATTGGAGTATTGACACTGTTATGTTGAGCCAGGATAATTGCCGACTCTCAACTGTACTCCTCTCGTAATGGCTATGTAGCTCAGGCGGTTAGAGCACGGCACTCATAATGCCGGTGTCGGTGGTTCGAGTCCACCCATAGCCACCA
>JACSSB010000014.1 GCA_014879435.1 Phycisphaerales bacterium | reverse complement strand
TCATTCCCGCGAAAGCGGGAATCCAGTAGCGGCGGTGTGGCCCTGGTTCCCCGCTTTCGCGGGGATGACGGCAAACACAATTTATCTAGGAGCACTATATGGCCGAGATCAGTCGCGTCGCCCTGTTCGGAAAGCTGAATAGCCTCGGCTATAAAGCCATCGAGAGCGCCACCGTATTCTGCAAATTACGAGGCAATCCTTATGTGGAACTGGTGCACTGGCTGCATCAGATTCTGCAATTACAGGATTCGGATCTCCATCGCGTCATCCAGCACTTTGGTCTGAATCCGGGGCGGGTTGCCAAGGATTTCACCGAAGCGCTGGATCGCTTGCCACGAGGCGCAAGCTCGATCTCCGACCTGTCTTCGCATGTGGACGCGGCGGTGAAAGAGGCGTGGGTCTATTCCACTTTGATGTTCGGCGATGCGCAGGTACGTACCGGTCATCTGGTGGTGGGGATTTTGAAGACGCCGGATTTGCGCAATGCGCTGCTCGCCATCTCCCGTGAGTTCGACAAGATCAAGCTGGATATCTTGACCGAACGGTTTGGCGACATCCTTGCCGCTTCACTGGAAGCTGGATTACGGGCCAATGATGGTTCGTCTGTCGGTGGCGGTGCGGCTCCTGGCGAGGCCAGCGAAGCGATGGCCCCACCGCAGATGGGCAAGCAGGAAGCCCTGCAGCGATTTTCGGTGGATCTGACCGAACGGGCGCGCACGGGCGAGTTGGACCCCATCGTCGGTCGCGACGAAGAAATCCGCCAGATCGTCGATATCCTGATGCGCCGTCGCCAGAACAATCCGATTCTAACGGGCGAGGCGGGTGTCGGTAAGACGGCGGTGGTGGAAGGATTTGCCCAGCGCATCGCCTCCGGCGATGTTCCACCACCCCTCAAGGATGTCAGCTTGCGGGTGTTGGATGTCGGCTTATTGCAGGCCGGTGCCAGCATGAAAGGCGAGTTCGAGAACCGCTTGCGGCAGGTGATCGACGAAGTGCAATCCTCGCCCAAGCCAATCATTCTGTTTATCGACGAAGCACATACCCTGATCGGTGCTGGTGGTGCAGCCGGTACCGGTGATGCCGCCAACCTGCTCAAGCCAGCGCTGGCACGCGGCAAACTGCGCACTATCGCCGCTACGACTTGGGCTGAGTACAAGAAGCACATCGAGAAAGACCCCGCGCTGACCCGTCGTTTTCAGGTGGTGCAGGTGGGTGAACCCAGCGAAGACAAAACCATTCTGATGATGCGCGGCATGGCCTCGACCATGGAGCAGCATCACCGGGTACAGATTCTCGATGAGGCGTTGGAGGCGGCGGTCAAATTATCGCATCGTTATATTCCAGCCCGGCAGTTGCCCGATAAGGCGGTGAGCTTGCTCGATACCGCCAGCGCCCGAGTGGCGATCAGCCTGCATGCGGTGCCTGCCGAAGTCGAGGACTGCCGCCGTCGTATTGAAGGACTGAACACCGAGTTGGAGATCATCGGCCGTGAGGCGGCGGTCGGTATTGATACCGCGCAGCGCCAAGCCGATGCCACCGCGAAACTACAAGCCGAACATGCACGACTGGAAGAATTGGAAGCGCGCTGGCAGGAAGAAAAAGGCGTGGTGGATCAGATCCTGGAACTGCGCGCCAAGTTGCGCGGTGAGGGTGGTACGGTGGAGACGGAAGCTGCGGCTGAACCCGATTCGCAACGGCAGGGTTGGTTAGCAGAGCTAAAAGATCTCCAAGTCCGTTTGCAGGAATTACAGGGCGAAACGCCGCTGATTCTACCGAGCGTGGATGCGCAAGCGGTGGCGTCGGTGGTCGCCGACTGGACTGGTATTCCGGTCGGGCGGATGGTGAAGAATGAAATCGAAACCGTACTCAAGCTGGCCGATATCATCAATCGCCGCATCATCGGTCAGCGCCATGCTTTGGACATGATCGCACGACGGATTCAGACCTCACGCGCTGCGTTGGATAACCCCAGCAAACCGATTGGGGTATTCATGTTGGCCGGTCCATCCGGGGTGGGTAAAACTGAGACGGCGCTGGCGCTGGCCGAGGCGCTGTATGGCGG
>JACSSB010000015.1 GCA_014879435.1 Phycisphaerales bacterium | reverse complement strand
AAATATCAACGCACCCGTAAAAAATAGTGGGGGCCATCCTTAGCATGGTCAACCCTCTTCGTCAGTCAAACGCTCAATCAACGCGGCATGTTGGGGATACTGACGCAAGAGCGTGTGGCGCTCGGCTAACTCGAAATCAGCAAAATCGAAACCGGGTGCTACAGTGCAACCCACCAGACTAAAACCCATGGGTTCATCCACGGTCGCCCCAAACCAGCAACCGGCACGCACCACACCTTGCCAACGCTGACCAAGCGTCGGATCGGAACCCAGCCGAATCGCCTCATATTTGCCGTGCGGATCGAGCACATGGACGGTCAACGCCGAGCCGCTGTAAAAGTGCCACAACTCGTCGGATTGCAAACGGTGCAAGCGGGAATGCTGATCGCTCTTCAGCAGGAAATAAATCGCAGTCGCCACCGGACGCGATCCGTGCCGATCCGGGAGATCCAACCGGTATTCCGCCGTATAGCTGCGGCGGAAATAACCACCTTCAGGATGGGGCGCGAGCTGCAAATGAGCGATCCAGTCCTCAGCGGTCAGCAGCTTCATATAGCGCTCCTGAATAAGTCGTATTTGCCGTCATCCCCGCGCAGGCGGGGATCCAGGGTGACATCGAAAGCACTGGATTCCCGCATTCGCGGGAATGACGATGGAGGGTATGGGACTCTATTCCACAACCCAAAGAGGGCCGCTATATCTCACACCCGCCACACACCGGACAGTCCGGCCAACGCCGCACGCGCACACTGCGCCATTCCATGCGCGCAGCATCCAGCAGCAACAGACGACCGACTAGCGGCTCGCCCAGACCGCTCAGGATCTTGATCGCTTCCAAAGCCTGAATACTGCCGATAATGCCGACCACCGGCGCCAGTACCCCAGTTTGCGCGCAGGTTTCGGCATCCATTTCGCTTTCACGGTATAGGCAACGATAGCAACCCCCTTCTCCACCCGGCTGCCAGACCAACACCTGACCTTCCAGCCGGATCGCCGCTCCGCTGACCAGCGGCACCCCCGCTTGTACGCAGGCGGCGTTGATCGCTAGCCGTGTCGCTAAGTTATCGCAAGCATCCACCACCACATCGGCCTCGCCGACCCGCTCTCGCAACTCGGCGTCGTTCAAGCGCATGGGCAGGGTCGTCACTTCGATCAAAGGATTAAGTGCACGCAGGGTATCGCCAGCCGATTCGACCTTGAAGCGGCCAATGTCGGCAGTGCGATGAGCGATCTGCCGTTGCAGGTTGGAGAGGTCCACTTGATCATCATCGACCAAGCTCAAGCGCCCCACCCCCGCAGCGGCCAGATACATCGCCACCGGCGAACCCAAGCCGCCCATGCCGATGATCAGCGCGTGCGCTTGACGCAGCCGCTCTTGGCCCTCGATATCAAATTCCGGCAGCAGAATTTGGCGGCTGTAACGCAGTAATTCGTCGTCGGTCACGATAGTTTTGCGAGATGGCGATGCCAATGAGCAACGCGGTCGATTGTAGTGGCTCGGATCGTGCGCTTGCACCCTCGCTGCGGACTGGCAACCTGATAAACTTCGCCCACTATGCTGACTCTGCGCCAACTCTCCCTGCAACGCGGCCACAAACCGCTGTTCGAAAACGTATCGCTGACCGTGCATCCTGGCTGGAAAGTTGGGGTCATCGGCGCCAACGGCTGTGGTAAATCCAGCCTGTTCGCCCTGTTACGCGATGAATTGCATCCCGACGCAGGCGATCTTGAGCTGCCACCACGCTGGACTATTGCTCATGTCGCCCAAGAAACCCCGGCGCTGCCAGATCCGGCGCTGGATTATGTGCTGGATGGCGATGCCGAATTGCGCCAAATCGAACGCGATTTACAAGTCGCCGAAGCCGCCCATGACGGCACGCGACAGGCCGAGCTGCATGCCCGCTTCGAAGCAATCGACGGTTACAGCGCCCGCGCCCGCGCCGGTAAATTGATGAACGGTCTTGGCTTCGTTGCCGAGCAGTTGGAGCGACCGGTCGCGGAATTTTCCGGCGGCTGGCGGGTGCGACTGAATCTGGCGCGGGCGCTGATGTGTCGCTCCGATCT
>JACSSB010000285.1 GCA_014879435.1 Phycisphaerales bacterium | reverse complement strand
ATTCACTGCCAAGATTTTCACCTGATACGTCACCGTGTCCGGTATTGTCATTGCATATACGGACAGCTAAACCTCAAAACGGAATATCGTCGTCGAAACTATTGTCCACTTCTGATTTGGGTGGGGAAGAGGTTCGTGCTGGACCACCCTGGGGTGCTCTCGCTGCTGAGGATGGCATCCCTTCCGGCGCGGTTCTTGGTTCAAATGCCGCTTCGCCACCCGACTCACCGCGTCCACCCAGCATTTTCATTTCGTTGGCGACGATTTCGGTGGTGTAGCGGTCTTGACCGTCCTGACCTTGCCACTTACGGGTTTGGATGCGGCCCTCGACGTACACCGAGCGACCTTTTTTTAGATACTCACCGGCGATTTTCGCCAGGGAGCCGAAGAAGACCACCCGATGCCACTCGGTGCGCTCCTGTTTCAAGCCCTCACGATCCTTGAAGGTCTCGGTGGTGGCGATACTGATATGGGTGATCGCATCGCCACTGGGCATGTAGCGTACTTCCGGGTCTTTGCCCAGATTGCCGATCAGGATGACTTTATTGACGCTAGCCATGGCGCTGTACTCCTTGAGTTCCGTATAAATCTTGGGTAGGTGATGAATATGGGATGGGCATCATGCCATAGATTGGGATGAGACGAGATGCGTTGGGGCCTGCCGTTTAGCGATCCATCGCCGCATAGGCCCGTAGTGCCGTTTCGTCCAGCGCGCCACGATCTACCTTGAGATACGCGACTCCATCGGTGGCGATGACCACTGCCTCCGCCACACCGCGCACCTGGCTCAACTGTGCCGCCAGATCCCAAGCCTCGGCCTCATTCAGCTCGCCCACGTTGAGCAGGTAGCTGCTCAGATGACGAGGATTTTGCATGGACCAAGCCACCACTAACCAGGCTAATGCGCCCAGCGTCCCTAAGGCAAATACCGCTTTCAGGCCGAATAGCCCGTGCAATAACCCGCCCAGAGTTCCGCCAACGAATGCTCCCAAAAACTGGCTGCTGGCGTAAACGCCCATCGCCGTGCCTTTGGCATCAGGGGGTGCCATCTTGGCGATTAGCGAGGGGAGCGTGGCTTCCAGCAAGTTAAAGCCTATGAAGAATGCCAGTAGCAGCAAGCTGATCTTTAGTACGTCATCGGGCATGGACAATAGGCCGAATTCGGTCAGCGCCAAGAGCAGGATTGCGCCCAGAAATACCGGTTTAAGGCGATGCTGCTTTTCAGCGATCAGGATGAAAGGCACGATCGCTACCATCGAAAGCAACAGGGCAGGCAGATAGACCTCCCAGTGTTTGGTACTGACCAAGCCAGCGTCCCGTAGCGCCAGCGGCACAGCGACGAAGGTAGCAGTGAGCAGTAGATGTAGGATGAAGATACCGAAATTGAGTCTTAACAACTGAGAGTCGAGCAGAACCCGGCTAAACTGGGAAACGACCGGTTCGGCATCGCGATGAATCCGGCTCACTGTTGGCTGGGGTATCTGAAAGCGCACCACGGTGATGCCAAGCAGGGCGAGTAGCCCGGTCAACCAGAAGATGCCGGGTACTCCGATCCAACTGTTCAATACCGGTCCCAGAATCATCGAAACGGCAAAAGACAGGCCGATGGTGATGCCGATAAACGCCATTACCTTGATGCGATGTTCCTCGCGCGTCAGGTCGGCGGCCAGCGCCATCACTACCGCCGATACTGCACCACCACCCTGTAGCGCTCGACCGAGAATGATCCCCCAGATGGAATCGGATAGCGCTGCCACCATGCTGCCTAAGGCGAAAATCAGTAGACCTAGATAGATCATCGGTTTGCGGCCATAGCGGTCAGACAGCAAACCAAAGGGAATTTGGAATAGTGCTTGGCTGAAGCCGTAGATACCGATGGCCAAACCGGTCAGTGTTGGCGTATTGCCGCGCAGATTTTCGGCGTACAGCGCGAATACCGGCAGGATCATGAACAAACCCAGCATCCGCAGTGAAAATATGCTCGCCAGCCAGAACGCTGTCCAGCGCTCAACCGTGGTCATCCCCTCGTGCATTGAACCAGCCTTCATTCCGCTTCGAGCCTCCACCTTATCCTCAAATCCTGATTATCACTAGTACGACCCGTTTCCTTCAACTCTCTATATAGATACAGTGCGCCTCTTTTTTGCAACATAAGTTGCTTTGGAGAAAGGGATTTCGATTGAATTAAAGCGGGTAATGTTTGGGCTTGGATGGTGAGATGGAAACGATGAAAACAATGAAAACGGTGTTGATGGCTGTCCTATCGGCTTGGATGGATGAACCTTAATTTTAGTCTTGATATTTATTGAGAATAATTCTCATTAGTATTATGATCATCATTAAAGCGCGACAAGGCTGTTCCAGAATACGCCTCCATCAGGGTCATTGCCGTGTCGAGAGAAATGTAATCATCTGTTTTTTATGATTAAAGAGGGCACTAAAACATGGCTCAAGCATTCGACAAAGACGCTGTGATTCGAATTTTGAATCGCATTCTCGAACTGGAACTAGCCGGTGTGGTGCGTTACACCCACTACGCGCAGATGGTGTATGGCTTTAACCGTATCCCCATCGTGAGTTGGCTCAACGCGCAGGCCGACGAAAGCCTGTTGCATGCTCGCCAAGCTGGAGAATTGATCACCAGTTTGGGCGGGCATCCCTCGTTGGGTATCGGTCCCTTGCTGGAAACTCATCAACATGATCTCGGCGATATCCTGCGCGAATCTCTAGCGCATGAGAAGGAGGCACTCAAGGCTTATTACGATTTGTTGGACTGCGTGCGAGACCGAGATGTGCGCCTGGAAGAGTATGCGCGCACCCTGATCGCCGAAGAGCAAGCGCATCAGGATGAAGTGGACAAGATGTTACGAGCACCAGGCCAGATCCGCAGCGCCGCAGGGGAGGCCGCATCATGAATGCAAATGCTGAAAGGGAGGTACGAGCAACAGGGCTAGGTCACCATGCGTCAAGAACGAGCTCGACTCAACCCTTGGGACTGATGCGATGTGGCGATGTCGGGCGTGTTCTAGCTGTGAACGGCGGTGTGGACGACTCTGACCTTGAACGCAATCTGCTGGAAATGGGATTTGTGGAAGGCGCTCGGATTGAAGTGTTGCATCGAGGGTTTCTGGGTGGAGATCCGCTGGCGGTGCGTATCAACCGCAGGATGACGATTGCCTTACGTCGCTGTGAAGCCAATGCCGTGCTGATCGGACCATTGCATGATTCCGTGGTGAATACCCATCCGTCGATGAGCTTGGAGTATGCCTCGTCATGACCGCTTCTGCCTTGACCTTCGACGAGGTCCGGCAAGCGCGGGTCGCGCTGGTCGGTCCACCCAATAGTGGCAAGACCACGCTATTTAATACCTTGACCGGTGGTCGGCAAAAAACCGCCAACTATCCCGGTGTAACCGTCGAGCGTAAAAGTGGTCGTCTGCGGACACCAGTCGGGCGCAGCATCGAACTGCTGGACCTGCCGGGTAGCTACAGCTTGCGCGCACGCAGTCCCGACGAAGCGATTACGCGTGATGTCGTGCTGGGTCGGCAAGAATGGGAGGCGTTGCCAGACGCCATGGTCTGTGTGACCGATGCCACCAATCTCGGCCAGCATCTGCGGTTATTTCTGGAATTGCGTCAATTGGGCCGACCGCTGATTCTGGTGCTCAACATGATGGATCTGGCCCAGAAGCGCGGTTACCAGATCAGCATCGAGGCGCTTTCCCGGAGCTTGGGCATACCGGTGGTGACCACCGTGGCCATGCACAAGAACGGGGTACAAGACCTGCTCGATCAGATCGATACGTTATTAAATCAGGCATCGGTTACAGGGGATGGTACCGTCACGACTGATGCTTGGGTGGAGCCCACGCCGGAAGCGATTCGTGGTTATCACCAGGAGGCGGAGCGATTACTACGGGAAGCCGTCATCGAGGAAGGAGTGCCGGAACAGCTCACCCGAAAACTGGATCAAGTCTTACTCCATCCGGTGGCTGGGCCGCTGATTCTGCTGGGAATTTTGTTTTTGATGTTCCAAGCCGTGTTTAGTTGGGCAGAAGCCCCAATGGATTGGATCGACGGTGGCATTGCCAGCCTGCAACAGTGGCTTGCCGCGCATATGCAGGATGGTCTACTGAAAAGCCTGCTGGTGGATGGAATCATCGCCGGGGTAGGCGGCGTAGTGATCTTCTTGCCGCAGATTCTAATTCTGTTCCTGTTCATCCTGCTGCTGGAAGATTTTGGCTACATGGCCCGCGCCGCGTTTCTGATGGATCGCCTGATGAGTGCGGTCGGTTTGAATGGGCGCGCCTTCATTCCCTTGCTGTCCAGCTTTGCCTGCGCCATTCCTGGCATCATGGCGGCACGTACCATCGCGCATCCGCTGGATCGTCTAGTCACCATTCTGATCGCACCACTCATGACCTGCTCGGCGCGATTGCCGGTGTATGTTTTGCTGATCTCGGCCTTCATCCCTGCCACTACGGTTTGGGGTGGGATCGGCTTGCAGGGCTTGGTCATGTTCGGTTTGTACGCAACCGGTATCATCGGTGCGCTGGTGGTAGCCGGTGTGTTGCGGCTGACCGTGCTGCGAGGAGGCCGACAACCCCTATTGATGGAGCTACCCAGCTATAAGTGGCCCAATCCTGCCAATGTATTGCTGGGTTTGCTGGAGCGCGCCCGGATTTTCATGCGCCGGATCGGCACCGTCATCTTAAGTGTGCTGGTCATCCTATGGTTCCTTTCCACCTTTCCAGCCCCACCACAAGGGGCAACGGAGCCAGACATTTATTACAGCTTCGCCGGCATGATCGGGCGTGGGCTGGAGCCGCTATTAGCGCCGGTCGGGTTCAACTGGCAAATCGCTATTGCTTTAGTCCCAGGATTGGCGGCGCGTGAAGTGGCAGTGGCGGCGCTGGGTACGGTCTATTCCTTAAGCGGTAGTGAAGATGCTGTGACGGAGTCGCTGGCCGCTACCTTGGCACACGATTGGACCTTGGCAACCGCTTTGGCCTTGCTGGCTTGGTATGTTTTCGCCCCGCAATGTCTGGCGACGCTAGCCGCTGTCCGCCGTGAGACCAACTCCTGGCGTTGGCCAGCATTCATGTTTATTTATCTGATGATTCTGGCTTATATCGCCGCTTTCATCACCTATCGGGTGGCGCTGGCCTTGGGAGGAGGTTGAGATGTGGCAAGATGCTTTGGCTTTGTTCATCGTACTGATCGCCGCGCTGGCCGCGTTACGGATTTTTCTACCCGCTGGACTGTTTCAGTTCGGTGCTGGCCACTGTGGCGCTGATGCTTCAGTCAGGGGTGGGAGTAATACCGCATCACTTGGTGGTGGCTGCGGTGGTTGTGCGATGGGATCGGCTTGCGCCAAGACGCAGATCAAGGCAGAACCCACCACTTCCCAGCGGCATGGAGGATCGTTATCTGGTGAGCGTCGAGCGGGTACGCGGTGACTTCGGGAAAGTGTGGGCACGCAGGCGTCGTGCCCACAAATAGAGAGGATTGGATGAGTGACGATTAGTGCTGGGTGATACTCATAATACCCGCCTTAACCTTTCCACACCCTCAGCCAGTTGAGGGATAGCATTGGTATAAGCGAAGCGGACGTGTCGATTGGGGAGATGGTGCCCGAAATCGATGCCTGGAGTGATGGCAACGCCGCTTTCTTCCAGCAGGCGCAAGGCGAACTCATAGCTGTTGTCGGTGAAGCGGCCACAGTCGGCGTAAAGATAGAATGCGCCGTCTGGAGTGATGGGGATGTGGAAACCGAGTTCACGCAACGCGGGTAACAGGAAATCGCGCCGGGCTTGAAACTCGTGGCGGCGTGCCTCGGAAATCGCCTGCGCCTCCGCTCCAAAGGCCGCCAGTGCTGCGTGTTGCGCTGGGGTGGATGCCGCTAGAAACAGATTTTGTGCCAGTTTTTCTGCAGCACCGACGCAATCGTCCGGTGCAACCAGCCAACCCAGTCGCCAGCCGGTCATGCCGTAATACTTGCTGAAGCTATTGATGACCAGCACTTGGTCGGAATAAGCCAATGCAGTCTGAACCGGCGCCCCATAGATCAGGCCGTGATAGATCTCATCCATGATCACCCGTCCACCACGAGCCTCAACCGCCGCAATCAGTGCCGCCAGTTCGTCGGGGGGGATCACCGTGCCCGTAGGGTTAGCAGGAGAAGCGAGCAGAATGGCTTTGGTCCGCGCATCCCAATGCCGTTCCACCAATTCAGCGGTCAGCTGATAACCGGTTTCTGGTCCGACTGGAATCCCGACCGCTTCACCTTCCACCAGCCGCACGAAATGTCGGTTGCAGGGATAGCCAGGATCGGCCAGTAATATTCGGTCGCCGGGGTCGATCAGAATGGCCGTGGCCAGTTGCAGCGCACCAGACGCGCCGGGTGTGACTAGGATGCGTCGAGGCGAAATTGCAACGCCATATCGTGCTTGGTATTGATCGGCGATAGCCTGGCGCAGTGCCGGTAGGCCAGCGGCCGCAGTGTAGCGGGTATGGCCCTCCAGCAGTGCGCGTTGGCCGGCGGCGATGATCGGTTCGGCGGTGGGGAAGTCTGGCTCGCCGATTTCCATATGGATAACCGTGCGGCCCGCCGCCTCCAACTCTCTGGCGCGGGCCAGTAGCGCCATCACATGAAAGGGCGCGATGTCCGCCATCCGCCGGGCGAGTGGCGCGAGTGATCCCCGCTTCAAAACGTCCGGCCCCGGTTTTCTTGTTCCTCGTCGTGGATGGCAAGATCGGCCAGACTGGTTCGCCGACTCGGGGTGACGGCATCCACGCCCTCCGACAGCCGGATCTGCAGCCCGACGTTGTTCTTGGAGTCGGCGTTTTTGATCGCTTCGTCTTTGGAAATCTTGCCTTCCTTGTACAGCTTGAATAAGGACTGGTCGAAGGTTTGCGTGCCCGATTCGGTCGATTGCTCCATCGCATCCTTGACGTAATCGATCTTGCCTTTCTGGATGAGGTCGGCGATGTAGGGTGTATTGAGCAGTACCTCTACTGCGGGCACCAGTCCACCGTTCAGTGCGCGGATCAGTCGTTGCGAAATGACAGCGCGCAGATTGAGCGAAAGGTCCATCAGCAACTGTGGCCGAACGTCCTCAGGAAAGAAATTGACGATACGCTCCAAGGCGCCATTGGCATTGTTGGCGTGCAGGGTGGACAACACCAGATGACCGGTTTCGGAGAAGGTGAGCACGTACTTCATCACATCGCGTTCGCGGACCTCACCGACCAGAATCACGTCCGGTGCTTCACGCATGGCGCTACGCAGGGCGTGCTCATAGCTGTGGGTATCGATACCGATCTCCCGCTGGGCGACCACCGATTTTTTATGCTGGTGGGTGAATTCGATGGGGTCTTCGACGGTGATGATGTGTCCCGGTGCGCTGGAATTGCGGTGATCGACCATCGCGGCCAGAGTGGTGGATTTACCAGAGCCGGTGGCGCCCACCAGCAGAATCAGGCCACGCTTTTCCATCACCAGTTGCCGCAGCAGGGGTGGTAGCCCCAGTTCTTCCACCTGCGGGATGTCGCCCTTGATGTAGCGAATCACCATGGATACTTCGCCGCGCTGCTTGAAGACGTTGGAGCGGAAGCGACCTACTCCGTGCAGCGGAATGGCAAAATTCAGCTCCCATTCGTGCTCGAATTCCTTGATCTGATCATCCTTCATGACCGAATAGGCGATTTCGCGCACTTGGCCCGGCCCCAGTATCTTGTTGCCGATCGGACGTACCACCCCGCCGATTTTGATATTTACAGGTGCGCCGACATGGAAGAACAGGTCGGAAGCGTTCTTGTCGACCATCAGTTTGAGATACGGAGTGATATCCACGGGTAAGTTCCCTCAGGCCAGCCGATTCAGGCCGTTCAGCGCCGCCACTCGGTAAGCCTCGGCCATGGTCGGATAGTTGAATGTGGTGTTGACGAAATACTGAATGCTGTTGGCTGTTCCCTGCTGCGCCATGATCGCTTGTCCGATGTGGACGATCTCGGCGGCTTGATCGCCGAAGCAGTGAATGCCAAGAATTTCCAGGGTGTCGCGGTGGAACAGCAGCTTGAGTATGCCCACGGTACGGCCGGTAATTTGAGCGCGTGCCAGACTTTTGAAGTAGGCGTGGCCAACCTCGTAAGGTATTCGGGCCTCGGTCAGCTCACGTTCGGTGCGACCGATCGAACTGATCTCCGGGGAAGTGTAAATGCCAGTGGGAATGTAATCAACTAAGTGATGGTCGCAACTGCCATGAATCAGATGAGTGGCGGCAAAGCGGCCCTGATCGTAGGCAGCACTGGCTAGACTAGGGTAGCCAATGACGTCGCCTACTGCATAAATATGTGACAATGTCGTGCGATAGTTGTCATCCACTTTAATCTGGCCACGACTATTTGGAATGATACCGAGATCTTCCAAGCCCATGTTCTGGGTGTTCCCAGTGCGGCCATTGGCCCACAGCAGCACGTCGGCCCGGATTTTCTTGCCGGACTTGAGATAGGTCAGGACGCTATCGGCCAGACCTTCCACCGCTTGGTATTCCTCGTTGTGGCGGATCATGGTGCCCTGATCGCGCAGGTGGTAGCTGAGAGCGTGGGCAATCTCGTCGTCGAGGAAGGACAGCAATTGCGAGCGGGTATCGACCAGATCGACCTTGCAGCCCATGTTACGGAAGATGCTGGCGTATTCGCAGCCGATCACGCCCGCGCCGTAGATCAGGATCGAGCGTGGGGTGGTGGTCATGCTGAGGATGGTATCGCTGTCGAAGATGCGTGGGTGATTGAAATCCACATCTTGCGGCCGGAATGGATGCGATCCTGAGGCGATGACGAAGGCATCAGCGCTGAGGATGATCGGTTCGCTCTGCTGGTTGGAGCGCACCTCAATGGTATGTGCGTCGAGAAATTTACCGTGGCCGTGGTACAGCCGGACGCGGTTACGCTCGTAGAAATCTCGGCGCATAGCCGTCTGGCGAGCGATCACCGATTCGGCGGAGCGTAGTAGATCGGGGTAGGATGGTTTGAGAGTGGAGCCGAAGGTACCGCGAAAGGCAGGGCTGGTATTGAGTTCCAGCATCCGATTGATGGCATGTCGTAATGCCTTGGACGGGATGGTGCCCCAATGCGTACAACCACCGCCAACCAAATGATGTTTTTCGATCACCGCCACCGATTTTCCTTCTTTGGTGGCTTTCATGGCGGCGCCTTCGCCTCCCGGACCGGTACCAATCACGATGACATCATGGTTTTGATGGTTCATTACTTAGTTCTCGGCGTGTATTCGTCCACGAATTTCTATTTCGATGGCATAGTGTAGACCCTTTTGGAACATGAGTAATAAAGTACCTTTGAGGCAATAAAGAAGCCTTGTGGGTGTTTTCCGAGGGTCTGGAGTTGAGTGAGCAAGCGCCATGATCATGCCAGAGAGAGCGGATCGAAATTGGATGAAGATGCCAAAAACTGGCCAGCTTCGTATGGGATCATTACACTTTCGTAACAAGATATTTATTTACATAAGGCGCGAAAAGCGCGAAAGAGTTCTTACACACTTGGGAAATGGCGTATTGAGCAAACCGTATATTGGGAAAAATCGCGATCTTTTCATGGATGGCTTATCTCGATTGGGAACGGTCGCATGCTGACTTTGATCGACAGTCATACCCATTTCGATGATACCCGCTTTGATGATGATCGTGATGCCGCCTACCAACGGGCGCAGATCGCTGGAGTGAAAACGCAGGTGCTGGCTGCAGTCAGTGCCCGGCTGTGGCCAAGACTCAAGACCGTCGCATCCCGTTATAACCGGTTATATCCCAGCTACGGATTACATCCGGCTTATCTGGCCGAACATCGCCCCGAGCATTTGGAGGCATTGGCAGATTGGGTGGTTCGAGAAAAGCCCATTGCCATCGGTGAATGTGGACTGGATTATTACTTGCCCGATCTGGATATTGATGCACAAGCCGCTTATTTCACCGAGCAATTGCGCTTGGCTCGTCGTCACGATCTGCCGGTAATCGTCCATGCCCGCCACGCGGTGGATCAAGTCATCAAGTACTTGCGGCGTTTTAGTGGTGTGCAGGGAGTGGTGCATAGCTTTTCCGGTAGCGAGGAGCAAGCCCGACGGTTACTCGATCTGGGGTTTTTGCTTGGCTTTGGCGGGCCATTGACCTATCCACGCGCTACTCGCTTGCAGGGTCTGATTCGCGATTTGCCGCTGGACGGATTGCTGTTGGAAACCGATGCCCCCGATCAACCCCTGAGCACCCATCCGGGCCAGCGCAACGAACCAGCCTTCTTGCCGGAGGTGCTGGCCTGCATCGCTAAGCTGCGCAAGACCGATCCTGCCGAGATCGCCGCTGCCACTAGCGCCAATGCCCGTCGACTATTTCGAATCTCCGATGCCGTACCCACAAGCGCGCACTGAAATCCTGATCGGTGAGGCCGGACTGACCCGGTTGCGGGCAGCGCATGTGCTGATAGCGGGTCTGGGAGGCGTCGGCGGTTACGTCGCCGAAGCCTTGGGTCGTGCTGGGATCGGCCGATTGACCCTGTTGGATCATGATGTGGTCGCACCCTCCAATCTGAATCGGCAACTGCTGGCACTGCATTCCACCCTCGGTCGTTCTAAGGTAGCGGTCATGTCCGAGCGACTGCGCGATATCGATCCTACCCTGGAGCTGACCCTGATCGATGCATTTCTCCAGCCTGGTGAGGCCGATCAATTGATCGAGGCCGGCCACTATCAGTACGTGGCTGACTGCATCGACAGTATTGCCTGTAAAGCGGCACTGGTGGCAGCCTGTCACCGTCATCAGGTGCCAGTAATTTCGGCACTGGGCGCGGGGAATTGTTTGGACGTGACGCGGGTACGAGTGACGCGACTGAATCAAACCCAGGGTTGCCCTCTGGCCCGTGAGTTGCGCCGGACTTTGCGAAAACTGGATGCACCGCTGAATTATCCGGTGATCTATAGCGATGAGCCGCGTCGTCCTCCGCTACCGCACCAACCAGTCGGCGGTGATACATCAGGCCGTTCTCGAGCGGTCAACGGAACGATCTCTTATTTGCCAGCGCTATTTGGGATCATGCTGGCGGGGGTGATTGTTCGCGAGTTATTGGATCTGGATGAGGAGTGAGCACGGTGGTTGAAGATCTAACGGTGGTTGAAGATCCATAAGATGATGATCTGGCCTCGGCGATTCCTTTTCGGCTTTTTCATTCACGCCCATCCCTCTATTGCGAGTTGCCCTCCATGAACTGGCCCCACACCACGCTCACCGAACGGCTCGATATCCGCTATCCGATTATCCAAGCGCCTATGATCGGCGGTCCCAGTAGCCTACGACTGACGGCAGCAATCAGCGATGCGGGTGGTCTGGGATCGCTGGCGGGCGCTTGCTTGCGGCCGGATACTTTGCGGCAAGCCATCGCCGAGATTCGTGCTCTGACCGAGCGGCCGTTTGCCGTCAATCTGGCGGTGGGCGGTACGAGCGGTAGTCCTGAGCAAATCGCTCGGGCCCACGAATTGCTAGCGCCCTACCGGATTGAGCTGGGATTACCACCCGAATCACCCACGCTACCGGAATCTTCGGAATTCGAGCAACTGCTAGAAGTGGTGATGGAGGAGCGTGTCTCGGCGGTAAGTTTTATGTTCGGCGCGCCGGACAATGTGTATCTGGACCTGCTGCGGGATGCCGGAATCGTGACTCTGGGCACGGCCACACACCTGTTGGAAGCGATTGTGCTGGAAGAGAGTGGCCTGGATTTTATCGTGGCCCAAGGCGTCGAGGCTGGAGGCCATCGTGGGACTTTCATTGGTCGCACCGAGCAAGGGTTGCTCGGTACTCTGACGCTGGTGCCGTTGCTCGTCGAGCATCTTCGAGTTCCCATTATCGCGGCCGGTGGCATCGTGGATGGGCGCGGTATGGCCGCCGCCCAGATATTGGGTGCGGTTGGCGTGCAGATAGGAACTGCTTTCCTGGCTTGCCTGGAAAATGATGCGCCGCTCGCCTACCAAACCCTGTTGCGCGAGGGCAGCGAAATCACCACTACCTTGAGCCGGGTATTCACCGGTCGTCCCGCCCGCGTCTTGCGTAATCGACTGACCCGTGAACTGGATGCGCATGAATCCGAGCTTCCCGGCTTTCCAGT
>JACSSB010000305.1 GCA_014879435.1 Phycisphaerales bacterium | reverse complement strand
CTCAGGGTGGATTCAAGCTCACTCAACCTCCGGGAGGCAGTTCAGCACCCCCACCGTCAAGATACAAGGTTGGATTCCTAATAGTCGGAACAAAACGTTATGAATTCTTATGAATTCTTATGAAATCTCAGGCTCTCTTAAGCACTTGTACCACATAGATCAAGACCATGGCGCCCACCGTGGCAGTGATCAGTTTGCCGATCAGACCTACCGCAGCAAAACCGATCAGGCGAAATAGAAATCCTCCCACAAAGGCACCAATCACACCGATGACCAGATTGCCACCCAATCCCATGCTGCTACCGCGCATGAATTGGGTCGCGATCCAACCAGCAATAAGACCAATGATCAAAAATCCAATTAAATCCATAACATTATCTCCAGACTAACGGTTTGCTATACGGCCATCGATCATAACGCATGATGCATAACATGCGCATGCGCGAAAATTCTATAGTGCTCCTCAAGCCATGTTTGCCGTCATCCCCGCGCAAGCGAGGATCTAGAGGGACAGCGAAGGGACTGGATTCCCGCATTCGCGGGAATGATCGATAGTTGCTGTACTCAATCGGCAAGCTTGAGTCACCATCGTAAAAAACCTTCTTCCTCAATCCTCCAGCAACTTTCCAGCCTGGCGATAACTCAGCGGTTCTCGTCCCGCCACCTTGCAGAACTTCTGTCCTGGCCGAACCAAACGCTCACTGGCACGAGCGAATAACAACCCGCTGGTCGCAGCGTAAATTGTGGTCCGTGCCGCACCAGGTGGATCGCCCATAGGATCGACTAAATCAGCGATTGCCTCGCCAGATACCACCATCTCACCCAACTGTTTGCGGTAGACCAGCACGCCAGCGGCCGGTGCGGTCAGCACATCCACTCCCTCTAATGGGGTTGGCTCGCAGCGCAATTCTGGCAATGCCCCTGATTCACCAGCGAGCACGCCGCGCCGTCGTAAAAATCGCAACAGCGCCGCTGCGTCGGCCATCGCATCTTCATCGCGTACATCCGTCTGTCCGCGCAGTTCCACCGTGGTCGCAAAACAGGCCAGTGGTATCGGAGCTTCCGCCGCCAGCGCCGCGCGTAGCTTCCACCAAGGACCGGCGCAAGCCTCGTCGAAGGGATTACCTCCCGGCTCTTCTTCCAGCAGCACCGCCATCACGCCCAACTCCGCACCCAACATCCGCGCCTCCTCTTCCTGCCAACGCGAGGCATACAGATGCAATAGCGCCTCGCTATCACAGTGCAGATCGAACACGAAATCGGCATCAATGGCCTGACTCAATAACGCCAGTTTGAGTGCATCCGCCTCCCGTACCACCCGCTGTTCGGCCAACACCGCTCGCAGGGTCGCACGAATCAGCGCCACATTATCGGCTGGATCGGTATGCAACCGCCCCTGCAACCGTTCCAGCGCCAGCGCGGTCAAATCGGGAAAGCCGCGATTGAAATTGCCGGTACCTTCGCTGTCGAAGCGCCCCAGCAAATGGCCGTTGAAGTGCTGACTTAAACCGATCGGGTTGGCGACCGGCACCACCACCACCTCGCCTACGATCTGGCCCTGCTCCTGTGCCTGCTCCAATCCACGTAGCAGGTGTTGCGCCACCAGTAGCGCCGGTATTTCGTCGGCATGAATAGCAGCCTGGATATAGGCTTTGGGTCGTGCACCGGGTACACCGTAGCGATGGACTCGCAATAGTCGATAGGTGCCGGGCGCGGGCGCGGGTAAGGCAATGCAATCAGTAGTTGTGGGCATAATACGATCCCTGAATCCAGAAAATGAGCCATCAATTATCATGATCTTAGCAGTAGCGATCTCGCCGCATGGCGCTGACTTGAAGACTTGACGGATGCCTGCGACTTTCCTAAATCAATGGTGGCCGTTTCGCGAGTGCAAATCCCATAAACTCCCGATTCGAGCAAAAGAAATGCCCCGTCAGCGGCGAGTGGACTCGATACACCGGATTGCTATCGCCAGCGCTAAACTTCTCAAACCCTGGCAGCAAGCATACCGGCCCATGGAGAACAACTGACGTCAACTACCCCGCCCTGAAGGGCGGAGCTTGAAAGGGCGAGGTTGACCAGGGC
>JACSSB010000179.1 GCA_014879435.1 Phycisphaerales bacterium | reverse complement strand
CGCCGTTTCGATCTGCGGCACGACCAGCGTTTGCACCCCGATATCCAAATACTGCTTGATCAGCACGCGGTCATTCCACGGGAGGCGCACCATCGGATGCGCATCGCCACCCGCCGCGCATGCCTGCAATTGATGGTAGATACTGACTAGATCGCTCGGCCCGTGTTCGGCGTCAAGGCCAATCCAGTCGATACCCGATCCGGCGATCATCTCGATGGAAATTGGGCTGCCCAGTTGACTCCACAGGCCGATTTGCACTTGGCCCTGTTGCAGGCTGCGTTTGAAGGTGTTGACGGGAATGTTCATCGATCCAGTTCCTGAGGTTTTTCTAGTGTCGGCTGGTCGGAAAAATCAGCCTGTCGTAAACCGAGCGCGGATCGGGCCGAGTCCATCGATGTGCGCTTCGATAACATCACCCGCCTCAATCGGTACCATTGGCCCGAGTGAGCCACTCATCACCAGATCACCGGGTTGTAGCGGTTGATCGGCCTTGGCCAGCGCATCCGCCAGCCAGATCAAGGCATGCAGCGGATTGCCGTAACAGGAAGCGCCACTGCCACTGGAAATCACTTCTCCACGCCGTGTAGTGCGCATTTGGCAGCGGACGATATCGAATTCGCTCAGCATGCGTGGACGCGACCCCAAGACGACATAACTACTCGCGGAGTTATCGGCGATGAAGTCGGCGGCACTGACATCCCAGTTGGCAATGCGGCAACCGACGATCTCAAAGGCAGGCACGGCGTAAACAACAGCGCCGATCATATCGATGATGGTGTGCCGTTCGTGATCAAGCGTCTTGGCGATGACGAGCGCGACTTCGGTTTCGATACGCGGCTGGATCAATGTGCCAAAGTCGATTTCCACCCCTTCGGCGAGACACATATCGGCAAAGAGTCGGCCGTAGGTGGGGTAGCGGACCTTCAGTTTTTCCTGAATCGCTTTTGATGAAAGGGCAATTTTGCTACCGATCAGCCGCCGTCCTTGCTGACAATCGTGATCAATATTGCACTGTTGGACGGCGTATGCGGTTTCCAGATCATCCGCTGGAATCAGGTCGCGTACCGGTTGGCACGGGGTGAGCGTCTCTTGTGCCCTGTGTAACCGTGCCGCTGCAGCTTTGATGGCCGTGTCGTTGCGGGTAGTCATGACTTTCCCCAAGCTCTGTTGTAACGATTCAGTTCCCCCCTCTTTGACAAAGGGGGGTGAGGGGGGATTTGAGTCCCGTCGCTGATGCGAAATCCCCCCCGGCCCCCCTTTTTCAAAGGGGAGAGGTGAACGATTACGCTCAGTTCACCACGTTTTGCGGCTGACCATTTTTGAAGGCGATCAGATTCTCCAGCGCAGTCCGCATCATCCGCGTCCGTGCTTCCTTCGTCGCCCAAGCGATATGCGGGGTGACGATGCAATTGGGTGCGGAAAGAAGCGGGTTATCTGGCTTTGGCGGCTCGCTAGAGAGTACATCCACTGCCGCTCCGGCAATGCGACCAGCAGCCAGCGCATCCGCCAGATCCTGTTCGTTGATCAATGGCCCGCGCGAGGTGTTGATCAGCATCACTCCAGGCTTCATCTTGGCAATGGTCGCCGCGTTGATCATGCCTTGGTTGTCAGCGAATAGCGGGCAGTGCAGGCTGATCACGTCAGCGGTCGCGTACAGTTCATCGAGCGTGACGTACTTCAGCGTCGCGCTCTCCAGCGCCGCGTTGACCGTCTTATCGAACACCACGATGTTCATGTCCATCGCCTCGGCGATGCGGGCAAAGGACTGACCGATGCGCCCGAAGCCGATCAAGCCGAGGGTCTTGCCGTCGAGTTCGATCTGTGGACTGAGCCAGTAACAGAAATCGACGCATTCGCTCCAATGGCCGGCGCGCACGTCGTCGGCATGGCGGCCAACACGGTGGCATAGCTCCAGCAGCAGCGCCATGGCAAATTGGGCGACCGATGCGGTTCCATAGGTCGGAATGTTGCAAACATCGATGCCTTTTTCACGGGCAGCCTGGATATCGACAGTGTTGTAGCCAGTGGCCAACAGGCCGATAAAATGCACGTTCGGACAGGCCATGATGTGCTCACGGCTCAACACGGTTTTGTTGGTGAAGACGATCTCGGCGTCGCCGATGCGCTCAACGATCTGTTCCGGTGGAGTACGGTCGTACACAACCAACTCGCCTTCCCTCGCTAGCGCATCCCAGCTCAAGTCGCCAGGATTCAAGGTTGCGCCATCCAGTATCACGATCTTCATGTTTGCCTCCAGCGGCATGTGCCGTTTTAGCCGCGTAGAACCGACGAGGCTACCGTGAAAGGCAGCGCTTGTTCTTCGATGCGGATGGCTTCATTCCACTTGGCCATGCGTTCGGAGCGACAGAAGGAACCGACTTTCAACTGTCCAGCATTCCATCCCGTAGCCAGATGGACGATGGTGACATCCTCGGTTTCTCCAGAACGTGCTGAGACAATCGCGCCAAAACCGGCGGCTTGCGCTGCTTTCAATGCCTCTTGCGTTTCCGTGATCGTACCGGCCTGATTGGGTTTGAGCAGAACCGCATTACAGGCTTTTTGCTCAGCGGCGGTTGCGACGCGCTTGGCGTTGGTGACCAGATAATCATCGCCGACGATCTGTACCAGATGCCCCGCCGCCTTGGTGAAGGCGATCATTCCGGCTGCGTCATCCTCAGCGAGCGGGTCTTCAATCGAGACGATGGGGTAACGGTCAATCCAGCGCAGCAGCAGCTCACACAAACCATGCGAGTCGTATTCGACCGATTCCAGCGCCAGCTTATAGCGCCCATCCTTGCCGAATTCCGACGCGGCGATATCCAGAGCAATGGCCACATCTTGCCCTGGGGTGTAGCCCGCACGTTCGATGGCGCGGACCAGGGTATCGAGTGCCTGTTCGTTATTGTCAAAGACCGGCCACCAACCGCCCTCATCAGCAACACCCTGCAGATGACCGCGTTCTTCCATGATCTTACCGGCGGCGTGATAAACCTCCCCGGTCATCATCAGTGCTTGAGCAAAGCTCTTCGCGCCGGTAGCAATGACCATCAGATCTTGGATATCGATGCGCCGACTGGCATGTGCGCCACCGCCAAAGATCTGAATCTGCGGGAGGGGAAGGCGCACGGCGTTCTCGCCAGCGAGGTATTTCCAAAGCGGCAGGCGGGTTTCCGCCGCTGCGGCATGCAACACCGCCATGGAGGTGGCGACGAGAGCATTACCGCCCAGACGCGAGCGATTTGGCGTACCGTCAAGCTCGATCATCGTTTTATCGATCAGCGCCTGATCGAAGACCGATTTTCCTTTCAGAGCCGGTGCAATTTCCTGCATGACACCCGCAACCGCCTTCAAAACGCCTTTGCCACAGATGGCGGCTCCGCCGTCGCGCAATTCCACGGCTTCGTGCATGCCACGGGAGGCGCCAGCAGGGGCGATGCCGCGCCCGTAGGCGCCACTGTTTAAATGCACGTCCACTTCCACAGTCGGCCAGCCGCGCGAATCCCAGACCTGACGCGCTGTGAGTTTCTCGATAGTGCTCATGAATGGATTTTCCTTCCCCAGAGTTCACGGATGGTTGCGAGTTGAGGCGGCGCTTGCTCGATCAGAGCGCTGGCCGTCTGCCGCACCGTCAGACGTTCTGCATCATTGAGATATTCAGCGGGTGATTTGCCGTCTACCCTGGCCAGCATGAGGCACGGCAACAAGGCGCTGCAGCGTCGCTCGAAGTCGGCCACCGGTTCCCAGTCGACGGCATCGAGGTAAGCGGCGCTCATCGCCGAATATGCGGCGAGGCATGCGGTGCCCTTGCCCGTAACGTGCAAGGCTTTGAGTAGCAGATGGTTGAGGCAGAAGGCGAGGTCGAAGGCGGGATCGCCATACCAAGCGCATTCGGCATCGAGGATGACCGGTCCACGCGGGCCGATCAGGATATTTTTGGGGCTGATATCGCCATGAACCAATGCCAATTTGGTGTGCGCGGTGGTATCGATCACAGCGTGCAATGGCGTGTGCAGCGCGGGATGGTTGCGTGCGGTTTCGACGAGATAGGGTTCCAGACGCAAGGCATAAAAGTTCGCATCGGTGGCAAATTTTTCGGCGAGCTGCGGATTGCGCGCCGTGTGCGCATGAATCTGCCCAAGAGTCGATCCTAATTGGGCCGCGATGCTGGAATCGACTTCTCCGCGCAATAGTTGAGCCTTCCAGTTGGCGTAATCTTCCGGTGCGAGGAATTCCATCGCGAAGGAACCTGTCGCTTTGTCGATGCCGAGGATCTTTGGCACGGCGTTGGGGACGATGGTGGCTACGGTCTGCATCCAGTCGATTTCACTGAATACGCGATCAATGGGTGCGGTCCAGTCTTTAGCAACCTTAAGCTTGGGCAATGCCTGTTTGAGACACAGCGCCTTGTCGCCCACGATCACTTTCAATACGTTCGACGAAACACCACCGGTCAGCATTTCGACGGTGACGCTTTGATCCGCGTCGAGCAGTTGCATCCGCCAGAGGGCTGCATGCAGTGCATTTTCGTCCAAGGACAAATCACTGAATGTTTTTGTCATAAGTGTCGTCATCCGCCTTTGGGGTGTGCATCGTCCGCTTAAACGCAGGAGATACGGCATTCATGCGATGCCTTTTTTTACTAGTAATGCACACGTGTGCATTAACAATAGCGCGTGTACTGCGGGACTGTCAAGCAGATGGTTTTGAATGAATGATCAGCAGGGAGGAGGGAGACTTATGTGTATGGCAACCCTATCGTCATTCCCGCGAATGCGGGAATCCAGCACCTTCAATGTCTACCTGGATCCCCGCCTGCGCGGGGATGACGATAAATGAAAGAGGAGCTTAGGGAGGAGTTTTCGTGCTTGAGCCGACCGCAACGCATTAAGGAACAGCTTAACCGAGGCTTCGGGTAGAACAGCGCAGTATCAGCGATGGCTGGAAATAGGTTTCGCTGGCCGCGTTTGTTTTCCTTCCGTCAGCGGCTTTGAGCACGCCGATACGCACACGCAGCATATCGACACAGGCGTCTGCGATGTCTTGTTCGGGCAGACTCATCGTGGTCAGTCCGCCGCAGATCAAACGACTCCAGCCGGAATCGCCGTATCCCACCAGCGAAATCTGTTCCGGGATCGACACACCGTCTTGATGTGCCGCTTCGATCAGCCCCAAAGTGAATTCCGGGCTGCCGAGTACGATGGCGCTCGGTGGTGCATCCATGCGCAAAAGCTGCCGGAAAGCTTCCGCTACGTACTGGGAGTGGGGCGGACAAATCTGTACATAATGCTGGGCTGTCGCATCGCCCGGAAAGCGGTCAAAGAATCCTTGAAGCCGCTCACGTCCTGTACTCAGCTCGATCATCGGGCCGATGAAGCCAATCCGACGATGGCCGAGCGATTGCAGGTGCTCCGTCGCTAAAGCGATCCCAGCGCGATCGGCGACCTTGATGGCCGGTGAATGGATGCCGGAGTGGCTGCGCAGTAGTTGGATCGTGTGCAGGCGTTGCAACATCGACCGGGTTTCTTGGGTCGGCGTTGCCGTTGGCACGATGATGACACCCTCAGCTTGCGCTTTAAGCAGGCTGCGGATCGCTGCGCTTTCGCGTTCCGGGGCATCGTCGGTGATAGCTAGAACCATTTGCCAATGCTGTTCGGCGGCAGCGTTCGAGATGGCTTTAGCCACCGTTGCGTAGAACTTGTTTTGAATGTCCGGGATTACCAAGCCGATGATGCCGCTGCGTGCGGTCTTCAGTATTCGCGCAGCGCTGTTGGGAACATAACCGAACTGTGCAGCGGCTTGTTCGATGCGCTTGCGGGTAGCGGCACTGATCGATGGATGCCCGTTTAGCGCACGCGATACCGTCGAATGTGCCATGCCAAGCATTTGAGCCAATTGCTTAATGGTGATCGGTGTTGTCGGGGTGCTTGGTGTCATGGCTATTCAAGAGGGTGGACGGAGTGATTGGGGGTTCGGTATCGATTCCACTCCGGGTTTCACTCAATCGTACTGCGATGATCGACGGATCAATCGGAGTATCGATAAATGAAATTGTGTCGTCAAATCGGAAAAATTTCCCTTAAGGATTATGTTGACAAACAACAAACTACTGCCTAATATTTTCGCACACGTGTGCATTACTTGGCTAGTGACTTCCAACTTTCTTGGCACCTAGGTCATACAAGGTTGGCTGATTTTTTGGAATGCGATGGCACGGCCAGCATTAAGCAACGCGATAACATCATCAAAATTAAATAATTCCCGGTTCATCATTAGGAGGTTCCCCATGTTGAAGATGAAGAAAAAATGGTTATTGGCCGGTCTGATTGGAGCGCTTGGGTTAGCGAGTGGAATGAGTATGGCGGCGCCAAGCTATCCAACGAAACCGATTCAGATCGTGGTACCGGTGAAGGCGGGGGGAGATACCGACTATAACGCACGGGTGCTGGCTACCTATGTCGAGAAATATATTGGCAAACCAGTAGTCGTGATCAACGTGGATGGTGGTGCTACGGTGTCTGGGATGAAGCAGGTGCTCGACGCCGCACCAGACGGTTATAGAGCGATTGTGAACGGCACCGATATCTTCGTACCCAAGATGATGGGGCGAACTGACATCAGCCTCGATAGCTTCAAGAGTGTCGCTATTCCCGTGCTCGATAACAGCACCGTGTTGGCCGTAAACAAGGAACTCGGGATTAGCAAACTGCCCGATCTAATCGAAGCTTCCAAGAAAAAGAAGCTCGAATACGGCATGAAGATTGGCGCTACCAATCAAATCTGTGGCATCGCCATGGGTATTGAATGGGGCACTCAATTCAAGAATGTCGATGTTGGCAACAATGCTGCCAAGATGACGGCTTTGCTGGCACACCAGACCGATGTCATCAACATCAACTACAGCGTGGCCAAGGACTACTTCAAGAAAGGCGAATTCGTCCCAGTTGTCTTGCTCGGCAGAGAAAAGAATCCTTTGCTATCAGAGATTCCACTGGCCTCCGACTACGGGCTGAAGAACCTCGATTTCGGCAAATTCTTCTGGATCGGCATGCACCCCGACACTCCAGATGAAATCATCGATATCTTCAGTGCGGCGGTGAAGAAAGCCACTGAAGATCCCGAATATCGAGCCAAGATGGAAGCCAACTTCCTCACCGTTCGCTACATGGGTCCAAAGGAAGCCAAGGACTACGCCATTAAGCTTTACGAAGACACCATGCTCGTCTACAAAGACGCTTTCCTCGGTCAGCAATAAGCGGCGCGAGGCAACTCAAAAAAACGAGCCGCCCGTGCGTCTTTCATGGGCGCTACGGAGAGCGACACTCCGTCCCTCCTGCTGGGTAAGCCGCAGGAGGACGGAAGCGGTAATAGACGGATGTGCCGCCCTGGCTCCCTAACAGGATGGAATCCCGATGGCCAAATACCGCGATTTAATCGGCGGCGTCTTCTTTCTGGCATTCGCCGTCTTCATCTACGCCCTGTCCTACCAGATTCACATGACTCAAGCTGACCCAGTGGGTCCGCAATTCTTCCCGCGACTCGTTGCCCTGTTCATGGGGGTGCTCGCCCTCATCTCGATCAGCCGCAGTGTGCTGCGTCTGCGCAAGGCAGATCCGACAGCGACAGCCAAGAAAGGCAGTTTTAGTATTGCACTCCTGTTAACTGCTCTTCTGCTCATCGCCTACACGCTGCTGATCGAAAAAGTTGGTTTCATCATTCTTTCTGCAATCTATCTCTATTTGCAGATCTTGCTCATCTCACCCAAGGAAGAACTGCAGAAGCACAACTTAGTGATCAACGCCGTCGTTGCTATCGTCGTTCCGATCGCCCTGTATTACCTCTTCTACCACGCCTTCGGCATCTTCCTGCCGGCAGGACTCCTCGAATAAGCCGGAGGATCTCATCATGCAACTCATTGAAGGCTTTCTTGCTATCAGTAGTATGACCACCATCCTACTGATTTTCATTGGCGTCATCTTTGGGATCACCTTCGGCGCCATTCCTGGCCTCTCGGCGTTTACCTGCCTTGCTCTGATGCTGCCAATTACCTTCGGTATGGAGCCGATCAACGGCCTTTCTTTTCTGCTTGCGGTTTATGTCGGCGGTGTCTCTGGCGGACTTATCTCCGCCATTCTGCTCAACATCCCTGGTACTCCCTCATCGATTGCTACCTGCTTTGATGGTGCACCGATGGCTGCGCGTGGGGAAGCCGGTAAAGCATTGGGTGTCGGTATCGTTTTCTCCTTTATCGGTGGCCTGTTTAGCGCCATTATCCTCACCTATTTCGGCCCTCCGATTGCCAAGTTCGCGCTGCGCTTCAGCCCTTATGAATATTTCGCGGTCATCCTTTTCGCCCTGACCACTGTTTCCAGCCTTGCCTCTGGCAATATGATCAATGGGCTTATCTCCTGCCTGCTGGGGATCTCGCTCTCCTTTGTTGGCATCGACCGACTTTCTTCCTACACGCGCTACACCATGGGCTACTCTCAACTCGACAGCGGTTTCAGTATCGTTCCGTTGCTGATTGGTGTGTTTGCGGTTGCTCAGATCCTTGATATCGCCGAAGGTGAGAAAAAGCACCTCGATCTCTCGCAACGTAAGACCGTCAAGATCAAAGGTTTCGGTTTCTCTCTTAAGGAATTTTTCGGGCAACTGCAAAACGCCCTTTACTCTGGCCTGATTGGCCTTGGCGTCGGAATTCTTCCTGGTATCGGTGGCAACATCTCTAATCTGATGTCCTACGCCTTCATTAAAAAGCGCTCTAAGTACCCCGAGAAATTCGGTACCGGTATCATCGACGGCATCGTCGCTTCGGAAACCTCGAACAATGCTGCAGTTGGTGGCGCGTTGATCATTCTGCTCACTCTCGGTATTCCGGGTGACAACGCCACTGCGATGATCCTTGCGGGCTTCATGGTGCACGGTATCAGCCCCGGACCGCTACTCTTTGAGACCAGCGCAGCGCTTGTTTATGCGTTGTTCGCCGCCTTCATTTTGGCCAATATCGTGATGCTCGTCTGCGAAATAGCCGGACTGAACCTTTTTGTGAAGCTCCTTTCGATTCCTAAGGCCATATTACTGCCGGTTGTGATCGTTTTCTGCTTCATCGGCTCGTTTTCGGGGAACAACAATCTTTTCGATATTACTCTGATGGTTGCCTTTGGTTTCCTGGGCTATCTGATGAAGAAATTTAAGTTCCCACTCTCACCGCTAGTAGTCGGTTTCATCTTGGCACCGCTGCTTGAAGAAAATCTGCGGCGTTCGTTGATGCGTTCGGAAGGTAGCCTGATGCCGATCCTGACCTCGCCCATCGCAGCCGTCTTCCTCGCTGGCACTGCCTTCATGATCTGGCGCGCCATCGTGAGCGAAAGAAAACAGGCTCAAAAAGGAGAGAAATAAAATAAGCGGTTACCAGCGAATGGCGCCGATCCGCTGTATACGGTGGCTGATCGGCGTCGATTTTGTTGCTTCTCAGATGTATGGCTGGCTGACCAGATTATGTCGACTAAAGCTACTATAGATATTAGCCAGGATGGCCTTGATGATGTGAACGATTACGACTGAATCAGTTTAATCGGATTCTTGATAGAGATTTTTCAGAAACTCGTTAAACGTCGTTGCGTAATCCTTAACTTCTTTTAGATCCATGCCAATAAATGGCACTGTGACGATCTCAGGTGGAGATTTTTTTGTATCGAAGGCATATGCTGTATCTCCACCATCGGAGCCAAAGATAACCAGGCCAGGTGCAAATTCAGTTACGCTGTATTCGTTGTTTAGGTCCGCGATCTCTTCAATGGGCCATAAACTCAAATATCCCTCTGTTCCAATGATTCCTTCAGCTCCATTTGATTGCTCCATAAACGTCTGATAATCGGCTGGAAGTTGTATCAGCAATTTTTTCTCAAGTTCGGTAATAGCCTTACTAGAAGCCCCTTTCGATAATTCTAGTCTCTCGATATATCTATCAATTCGCTCAGCCATTTTTGTTACCTTTTGGTCTCAAAATATCGTGTATTGATCATACTCCTCATTCTTGAGTACCCTACTGTCCGAGGATTCGACTGCCGTCGTTCTATCAAGCATATCCATTCGTCATGGCACGCTAGTCACCCGGAAACTCTGCTCAATCAAACTATTCGAATGAGAGGCGGCCATAGCATCCTTCACGGTATGTCTGGGATATTTGATTCATCAAGACTTGTAACGTTGCAGTCTTTGCAGTCCTTGTAAACCTTTGGTTATCTTTTTGCTTCTAATCCAATTATATCGAATTCCTCAAAGACTTCCTTCGTGTTGAAAAGCGCATCAGAAAACCTAAACCACTTTACTACAGTAGCAATTTCTGCGGGTAGCTCATCAGCATAAATCGCATCATTAGGAATGCTTACAAGTTTGTAGCTACCATTTGTAAAATCTGCATCGTAACCATAAATTCCTCTTTCAGCCACTTGCTTCCATGTATTTTGAAACCCTTCTCTAATTTTTGGAAAAATCTTAGCTGATGTAGTCTTGGATAGTTTCAAGATATTATCAATCGCTTGATCATATATGTCTGTATTTGCAAGAAATACATCTGGTGCATAACCACTCCCCGCAGTACTAAATAGCGCAACTTGCCCAGATTTATCGCAACCTAACCAGTCATATTCATATCCATTTATATCGCTTAAAGTCTTCATATTCATTTGGTATCTAGGCTTTGCTCCCTCGCTTTGATTTGGATTTTCCAATCAGAATTTTAGTGTCGTTGCCGTCTTGTAGGAAATAGGTTGATAGGCGCTTTGTCATTCTTAGTGTCCTAATTTATCTCAGAAATACTCACAAAATACTGCTTGAGAAAGCCGCCAAAAATTGTTCATGAATACTGCTTATATTTTCATGATTAGGCCCATTCCGATAGAGTGGAACTTATTAGATGCTTACTCATTGTACCTAATATTTTCAATAAGCCACACATACGTACTACATGAAATTTATTGCGATGGTCATGCATCATTTATCGCGTAAGAGAAGAGTTTCTGAGCAATCTCCACATCGGTTAACCCTTCACTTCTCCTGATATCCTCTATGGCATCTAAGAAGTAAAAAAAATCGAAAAAATTGTGATAGAGTATACCTCCAGATTGGAATTCAATTCGACTTCCTGTTTCTTCGATGGGGAAGAAGCCAAGCTGCGACTCTAAATTTACAGGCTCCTGAGCGTAAATTTCAATGGCCTCGGATTCTGTGTCGAATAATTGATCTCTGCAGAAGTCCTCAAAAGCTCCACCTCGCCGAAAAAATATGATTAAATCTATCAACTTCATGAGGTTATCCTGCTCGCCTCAGGCGAAGGCATGGTAAGAAATAAATATTCTTAACTCTGTCATGAACTTTGCCAAAACTTCTCTATTCCATACACCGGAAGACTGAAGATCTTCGAGTTTTCTAATGATATTTGGAAGCTCAGGCCATTTGGATAATTCATGCTTGTTACAAACTTGAAAACTGATCTTTGCTAGTTGTGGATCATCTCCAAGGTATGGAAATGAGAAAAAATCTTCGGGGATAGTGATCGGCTTGCCACTCAAGAATGAGATCTTGCCTGCTGATCGTTTTTCCCAAAGCACAATCAACTGAGCTAGCTTCTTGAAGTCCACGTTTTCTTTGGCACACTTAGCATGAAAAACACTATCGTTGTAATTGAAAAGTGGATCGAGAGAATTATAGATCAAAGGTGGAACGGCAAAAACTTCATCGTCTTTGCCAATTATCTTCGAGCACAAACCACAGGTTGTCTTTCCTGAAATTAATAGAGGCATTAGTCATTACCATAAAAATTTAGTTAATAGCTACGCGATACTTATAATAGTGATTTTGGAATTTAATCCACGAGATCACAATGTGCGAATGATGATCGTAATGCCTCATTTTTCGTGGTAAACAAATGCCATGAAGGTTTTTTAGAAGTGACCACTTCATACATTCGATCCTTGAAACAAAGCAAATAATGTTCAGCCGCTTTCCAGTGAGCTTCATTGTGCTGGGGATGTACTGCATCGCATATACGTAGCTCATCGATCCACGCAGAATTCACTACTTTAAAAAGACCATAGGCGCTTAGCCCTTTCCCAAACAGAGCGTGTCCAGTGATTATTTCATCGCTGACACAGGAAAAGCGAACTGCATCAGGATGTTGAAATACTATCTGAAGCACATTCTTCGCTCCATCGAACGTTAGAACG